>JAGLTB010000050.1 GCA_023270155.1 Candidatus Heimdallarchaeota archaeon
TATAGTTATGAATCTTTTAGGGTTGGTAAAAGTAATCTCTCTATAAAATTAAGAATCCATGTTTCTGATGGTGGCCCTGTTTCTGTTTATATCATGGATGAACGAGCTTTTAACGAATGGGATGTTGATACTGTTCCTATGCCTGCTGTTGTCGATGCATATATCGGAGCAAAAAATATCACTGGAACAATATCTTTGGCTGGATATCTGGGTCCCAAGATTAACAATGCTACAAGAACAGAAATGGTTTACTATTTAATTATGGATAATAGAGAAAATGGTTATGGTTCTTATGTCGATATAGAGTTTATTCAGACTCTACCAGCACCTACTGTTTTCTTATCTTTGCTAGCATTGATATCTTTAGCTTTATTAATAAACAGAAAAAGAAAATCTTAGACTCCATTTGACTGATTTCTTAATTGAAACTAGTAAAAGTTAAAAATTAGCGTTTTACATCTAATGTAAAACTGATGTGATAATATGGTTAATATTCCTGAAGAAGAAGCTGTTAATTATAGATATGATGTTCAGTGCATGATTAAGAATCCTGAGCTAATACGGGATGATAAAAACAAGATTATAGATCATATCGAGAAGGATTGTGTTGGTGACTGTCTACTTGTTATTGGGATGCCAGGATTGATTAAAGTTCATTTTCATACAGATGAACCAGAATGTCTAAGAAAAGTTCTGGAACAATATGGTGAGTTTGAAAATTTTGAAATAGAGGATATGAAAGAACAGTACGAAGCTTTCAAAGCAAAAAAACAACAAGAAGAGTAAAAATCAGCATGCCAAAACTACATTTAACTAGTTCTTTGTGTAAAGATTGTGGTATTTGTTGCTACACCTGTGAACACCTTGATTCAAATACGGGATGTACAAACGATGATTATAGATTAAACTCTCGATGTACTTCTTTTCCTCTTCTATATGGTAATCCAGAAAAAATGGGTCACATAAATTTTTGGAATGAATTTCACTCTTCAAACAATTCTGAGAGCAATTCAAAATGGTTTATCTTCAACCATGAGTATTGCTTAATTCAACAGCAAGATATTTTATTTAACAATCTTCGATGGTTTATTGAAGAAATAAATAAAGGGAATGAGATTAGCTTCTATGCGGTTAAATATCAGGATATAGAGCTAACCATAACTAAGGACGAATAAAGAATTTAGTTTTTATTCTTCTGCTTCTTTTGTTTCTTGTAGTCCTGAATATCAGCTCTCAGACCCTTGAATAAAGGCATAATTACTATAATGACCAAAACAAATGTGAACACAATACAGAAGATTACCCAGGGTGTTTCCAAAATTCCTTTTCCTGTCCAAATATCTCTTAATCCCAATCCTGCAGATACTCCCCAAATGATAATAACTGTAGCTCCAAGTAAAATCTTACTTATTTTTGCTAATTTTTCTCTATTTTCAGTCAATTTTTCATCTTCCTCTAATTGCACTGTTTCTTCTTGAGTCTCTGACATATATTGGGATGAAAATTCAACAATTCTTAACTTTTTGGATTAATATGATTCAAAAACCATGTCAAAGCTTAATCTTTAAAAAGCAAGAAGGAAGGAAAACAAAAGGCGATATCTTGCCAATAAATGAAGAATTTTTAAAAGAACTAGTAACAACTCCAAGAGCGACAGGTTATGAATTTGTTGCCCAGAAGTTGATTAAAGATTATCTAGAAAATGATGTTGATAAAGTAAAAAGCGATAAAGTAGGCAATGTTTATGCGATTATTAATCCTGAAAGTCCTGTTAAGATAATGTTAGCTGGACATGTAGATCAAATTGGTTTTCAGATTTCGCATATTGATGATGATGGTTATCTATGGATTAGACCATTAGGTGGATTTGATACCACAACATTACCCGGAAAAAGAGTGATTGTATGTGGTAAAAACGGTAACATCTTAGGTGTCATTGGTAAGAAAGCAATTCATTTGATGAAAGCTGAAGATCGAAAAAAGGCTCCAGAGATGGAAAAATTATTCATCGATATTGGTTGCAAAGACAAAGAAGAGGCTTTAAAGAAAGTTGATGTTGCAGATTCTGCAGTCTTTGATTATGGATATGACAGATTAGGAGAAAACAATTTAGCTGTTGCTTCTGGTTTTGATGATTCTATTGGATCATTTATAGTTGCTGAAATTATGAAGGAGCTAGCGAAGGACAAAAGCTTCTTTGCTGGTGTTTATGGTGTCTCTACTGTTCAAGAAGAAATAGGAATGAGAGGAGCACATGTTGCTGCTAAAGCAATTTTACCAGATATAGGAATTGCTTTCGATGTAGGTCATACAGCTGATGCACCAGAAATGGACAAGAAAATTGTTGGAGATACTAAACTTGGAGGTGGTCCAATAATTTCGATAGGACCAAATCTCAATCCAGTGGTAGTTAAAAAGCTAATGACGATTGCTGAAGAGAATGACATTCCTTATCAAAAACATGCTGCGAATAGGGGAACAGGTACTGATGCTAATGCTATTCAACTAACAGGTGCTGCAACTGGTTTAGTTGGTATTCCAAATCGCTATATGCACACAGCTAGTGAAATTATCAGTTTGGATGATATCGAAAACATTGTCAAATTAGTTGTGATATTTATCAAATCTATAAAAGATGGGGACTCTTTCCTCCCCGTTTAATTCTTTTTTATTTTGAAACTGAAACCTATTTTCTGAAATTTTCTAAGAGATTTTACTGTTTTTATTAAAATTCCTTTTCGAATAAGTATTATTTGATTTTTGCAACAGCGAATTCAACGATATAATCTTCTGATTTAAATATACAAGATTCCACTTCAAGTTTAATCTTTCCTCCGAATTTCCTAATAAATGCTATATTGTATTTTATGAAATCATTATGTAATAATTCCTTTTGCTTTTTTTCCAGAAATGCAAAACAATCAGTATCTATTAAATCACAAAGAGTCATGTCTAGTAATTCATCTCTAGAATATTCCAGAAGATTACACATCAAATCATTCATCTCAATAAACATACTCTGAAGATCGATATTTGATGTCTTCAGGATAAAAACCATATTTTGTAAATTGAATGGCATATCCGATTCTACACTTTCTCTTGCGAATAAATTATCCAGAAAAGATAATTTTACTCTTTCATCTGTCTTTTGAACTAACGTATTTATCACTCTCATCACCTAAGAATATAAGATGTTTTCAACATCTTCAATTAATTTTTTACTTGAGAATGGTTTTAGTAACAAAGGCATGCTAATTGGTTGCACTTCATCAATATTACTGGTCATTGCTATACATTTCACTTCAGGATTAGAATCCTTTATTTCTCGAATTGATTTAATATCTTTGTATGAAGAAATATCTATGTCTGTTAAGATCAAATCAAAGGATGCATTGAATAAATTTTTAGCTGTACTTCCATTAGTTACTGAAATTATTTGAAATCCTTCTCTTTCTAATACCATTTTTGTTATCTGACTAGAATAATAGTCATTTTCAACAAGAAGAATTCTTCCCTTTCTTGTTTCCAAAGATTGATATCTAGTTTCAGCTAAGCTAATTTCTATCACCAAACATTCTCTATTTAACAGTTTATTTTTTATTTAAATTAAATTGTGTAAACAAAAGTTAAAAATATAGAAAAATATAGAAAAAAAAATCAGAAAACTATCTTTCCTTTTTGTGTTATTTGAAGTACTTTGCTCCTACCTTTTACAGCTTCTATGATGTATCCTTCATCAATTAAATTCTGTGTTCGTTTCCTTGCTGTTGGTCTGCTAATGTTAAGCTCTTCAATTACATCAGAAATTGTTGGTTTATTACCTGACACATTCTGTTGATAGATATACATCAGAACCTCAAACAATTCTTCAGGAATAATACCTTCAATTTTAGTCTCAATTGGTTTCAACTCTTTTTGAAGAAGATTCTGTTCTTTTTTAGTTAATAATGAACTATCAATAGATAGAGTATGATGTGGTTTGCTAGATAGGCTATATCAGTTAATCTATAGATTGAGAACAAAGTGTTTTCAAATCCATTCTTCTGAATAAGATAATCTACTCTATCTAATAATATAACCTGTCTGTTAGGTAATTCTTCAATTATATGTTCAATCTTTTCCAAATTTGGGGGAACGATTTTCCCACTACCTTTTTCAGCTAGTTTAAAGAAGTTGAAACCATCTCCTACCTTCTCTTTCCATTGATTTTCTGGTGTTCTTGAGAAAATGCTCCGGATATACCTCCTTCATCATAACCAATTTGATCAGTTCTCCAGCTGATTCCTTCTTTAGCTACTTCTCGATATCGTTGGGGAATCTCAGAGTCGCTGAGATCAGGAAATGCTTCTTCGCAGGTTTTTCCCAAAAAGTTTCTATTTTCAACTCCTAGAATTTCATCAGCAGCTTTGTTAAAACCACTGAAAATAAGCTTTCCGTCGTCTTTAAGTTCATATTGATGCATTCCAAATGGTGAGGAATCAAAGATATTTTGGAACTTGTTCTCACTTTCTTTTATCGTCTTTTCCGCTTGTTTCTCTGCTGTTATATCCTCGATAGTTCCGAAATTGTAAATCATTTCACCTTTATCATCATAAGTTCCCCATGTAAGAATCCTAGCATCTACCATCGAACCATCCTTTCGAATATATCTTTTCTCTTAGGTTGCAGAAATAATTTCTTGTGCTTTTGCTTTCTTATACATCTCTATTGCGATTTCTCTATCTTCTGGGTGAGTTATCCCATTCAATGTCTTTTCTTGTAGTTCTTTATGGGTGTAACCTAACATCTCTTCGAGGGAAGGATTGGTGATTACTATATTATCTTCTCCTTTAAAAGCTACAAATCCAAAAGGTGAATTCTCAATTATGGAGTTTAACATTCCTTCTCTTTCTTTAAGATCTTCACGAATCATCGTTTCTTCAGTTATATCCATTCCTGCACTTAAAACTCCAGAAATATTTCCTTCTTCATCTTTGATGTATGTATTTTGCCATCCAATAATTCGTTCTTCACCTTCTTTAGTGAGAATAGGATTAATTCCAGTTGTTTTGAGTACAGTTTTCTCTTTTAATCGCTTTTTAAATAACTTCCTCATTTCATCTGCGCTTCTTTTAGGTAGAAAATTATCAAACCATTTTTTACCTAGAATCTCTTCTTCGGAATACCCTAGAATTTCGCAACCTTTTCTATTAATTAGAACAACTTCTTGATTTAAATCCAATGCAAGATAAATAAAATCTGCTACATTTAGTAAATCTTGCACAGTGATACTTTCCAATTTCATGATTAGTTCACTTTCATAAGTTTATTCTATCAAATTGCCCCCAATAGATAGAATATAAGATAAGACCAAGAAATACTATGTGCAATATAATATAAGAAATTTTTCCATATTTTTCTACTTTAGTTTCTATATTACATAAAATTAGATAACTATCTGAAACTTAGTTTTCTGAACCATCTGTTTATTCGATCAGCATCGTTAAATCGAAGTTTTTTACAGAATGAGTTAATGATCCTGAGGATATTAAATCTACACCTTCTAGAGAATACATTTCCAAATTATTCAGATTGATATTTCCACTTAGCTCAATGAGTACTTTTGGATTTGCTTTTCTTATTTTGGGAATGACAATTTTAGCTTGAACAGGAGTAAAATTATCTAGCATCAAGATATCTGCTCCGGCTTCGACTGCTTCTAAAGCTTGTTCCTCATTTTGAACCTCAACTTCAACTTTCTTGCTGAAGCTAGTTTTTTCCTTTGCTTTTTCTATAGCTTCTGTTATTGATCCAAATATACTAAGATGATTTTCTTTCAATAATATCATATCTGAAAGATTGAATCTATGTGTGTCTCCTCCACCAATTGTAACAGCAAATTTATCATATTTACTAAGACCGGGAACAATTTTCCTAGTAGCACAGATTCTAATAGTGGAATTTGCAGAACGAGCTTTTTCTATCATAGTAGCTGTTTGAGTGGCGATTCCTGACATTCTGCCAAGAAGATTAAGGGCTAATCGTTCTGCTTGTAACAAGGAGTGAATATCACCTTTAATCGATGCAATTTGAGTTTTCTTGTTAACATGTTGTCCATCCTTAACCAATGATTCAAATTCTGCTCCCATGAGCTCAAAAACTCTTCTCACAATTTGAATTCCTGCAATAACTCCTTCTTGCTTAGAATAGATTTTTGCTTTAGCTGTTTTTCTTACTAAAAGAGAAGTTGTTATATCCCAAAAAGAAATATCCTCAGCAAGCCATTTCTTAATGTCTTCATCTACTAAAGCTTGTGGAATCATATTCAATTATCCCGCTTGTTAGTATTTTAGCATATTGTTTACAGCTTTGTAAGCTTTCAATCTAACTTCCTCATCGAGTTCAATAGTGTGTTTAGAAGTTGGATTTTCAATTGCTTTAAGAGTAGTATAAAGATCATTAGCTTTCATACTTACACAGATCATGTTACTGTCTTGAAAATCTAAATGAGGATATTCAACTTTCATTCTGTCTATGAAACCTTGTTCTGTAAGAAATAGAATTTTGTGACCATTCTCTGATTCTTTAGCATATCTGTGCATGTCTCCAGTACCACCAGCTAAATCTACCTTCTGTATGATTTCAGGTCTACACTCAAGATGAGCAAAAGTTTTGACTTTAGGATCTTTGAGAATCTTATCAAACCTTTTTTCAGTAAAAGCATGATGAGTGCGGCAGAATCCTCTTTCCCAAGTAATTACGTTCTTTCCAGTAATCTTAGCTAAATTCACACCCATATTATAGTCAGGTATAAAGATAATTGTATCTGCTTCTAGTTTTTCGATAATCTTTTTTGCGTTAGCAGATGTGCAACAGATGTCTGATTCTGCTTTAACTTCGGCAGTAGTATTTACATAACAGACAACCGGGGCTCCAGGATATTGTTCTTTTAATTTCCTAACATCTTCCCCTGTTATAGAATCTGCTAAAGTACAATCTCTTTCCTTAAGAGGTACATATACAGTTTTTTCAGGATTTAGGATCTTAACTGTCTCTGCCATGAAGTCAACACCGCAAAACATTATTGTATCTTCTTCGATTTCAGTAGCTATCTTAGCTAATCCTAATGAATCTCCAACTACGTCAGCGATTCCAAAAATTATTTCAGGAGATTGATATGAATGAGCAAAAATTTTGATACCTTTCTCTTTCTTGATTGTATTAATTCTCAGTGTGTAGGGAGCTAATTGTTCACATACTTCTTTTGTCCAGCCCAGTTTATTCAGTTTAGAATAAAGACGCTCAATTTCCGTAATTAACTTTTGTCGATCCTGAGCTGGTATTCGAGGTGCGTCTTCTGCTACTACCATTACAATCGATTGGTTTTTGTTGAATAGTATTTAAAGAATGTTCGTTTAAGGTAAAAATTGAATGAAGGATAATTTAGCACTTCTTCTTAGGCTCTGTAATATGAGATTTCACAATTTAGCTAGATTAATTGAAGCAAATATTGCCCATATATTTCCTCCAAAGTCTTGATTTTTATATTTAGAAGTTCCCTAAGTGGATTTTATGTATTGGCAATATGTATTTTCTGAATACTGTAAAAGTGGGATTTTTATTAGTGTTTTATAACAAAAAATGGTAGTCGCCAAATACTATATGATTTGAAACTTTTACACTTGTTAACAGATTCTTTACTAGATTTTCATAGCTTGGAAGCTCACTCTAATTGGGTAAATCACGTACCCTCCAACTTCCATTATCTCTGTTCGTGGAACGACTGCCATCAACCATATTTCTATATTTTATTATTTAAACTCCGAAAAAATACTGTTTAATGACTCCATTACAAGAACAATTTATAAATAGACCAGATTATTATAAAGCTAGCAAAAAAAATCCGAGTAGAGAAAATGAAAATCGCTTTGTATGTAACTGAAAATAAAAACTATGTTGAGTTTTCCAATACAATCAAAGAGATAATTCGAGAATTAGCTCCTGAAACAGAAATTGAGGAATTAAGAGATGTAGAGTTAAACCAAGAAAACTGGAAGAATGAACTGAAAAATTTCTCACTGAATAATTCTGATTTAGTTATGACTGTAGGAGATACAGGAACTTTTCTTAGGGCTATTTTTCTAAGTAGAAAATCCTCTCCTGTTGTAGCTGCTTCCTCTGAAAGGTTGAGTTTCTTTACGGAAATTGCACCCAACAATTTAAGAGAAAATCTCAACTTGATACTGAATAATAGGTTCTTTGTTGATGATTATAATAGAGTTGAAATTCAAGGAGCAATAAATAAAATCCCTATACCCGCACTAAATGAAATCGCAATCTTTCCAAGAGATTCAGCTTTACTAATGAATTATACAATAATTGTGGATAATAACGTTCTCTACAGGGGAAGAGCTGATGGAATTATCATTTCAACAGCACTAGGTAGTACTGGATACGCTCTTTCATCAGGAGGACCCATAGCTTTTGGTAATCCTGATATTCTTATAGCTGTTCCTGTAAATCCATTAAACAAAGATCACATCCCTCTTGTACTCCCCTTAGAATCTGAAATTAAAATTGTTAACATGCGATCACGATCTCCAATTGAAGCTGTAATTGATGGACAGATTCGAGTGAAACTGGAAGAAGAAGTAATCGTTAAGCAAGCAATTTCTGATGTCAAAATAATAAGATTTCAATCAAGGAAGAATATTCTAGCAAAACTAAGAAATAGATTGGTTGAATTAGATCTACGTCATTTAGAAGGAGTACCTCCATCAGCAAAATATATCTTTAAACTTCTACTAACAGAAGGAGAAATGACTCAAAAAGAATTAATTGAGAGTACAGGTTTACCAAATAGAACTGTGAGAAATGCTTTGAACATCTTAAAAGAGAAGGGAGTAATTAACCAGAGACCACACCTTAGGGACGCGAGACAATCAATTTATTTTGCTTCCTAATTTTATCAAATATCCTTGCACAATGATGCAGTACATCAACTTTTATCTAGTTGGAAAATAAAAAATCGAAACATCCTAATTCTCTCGTTTTCATCGATTTTAAACGAAATTAGTTAAAAACTGTCTAAATTTGTCGGGAAATCTTTAAATAAAAACTACTAACTTAAATATAGCACATCTAGAAATGCAAAAGGTACTTGTTTTTCTAGATTTTTATTAAAAAGTAGTGAGAATTATGTCAAGAAAAAAGCAGATTATAACTTTTACAGCATTATGTCTTGTGCTTTTGAATGTTTCAATGGTTTATACTCAAGGTCAGATTGTTGGTAATCAAACTGAAAGTATGTTATTCACAAATCCTGGAGATTTTTTACCAAAACGTATAGCAATTCTATTTGATCCTGTGAATCCAAATGCAATAGAAACTGCAAGAGCAATTTATGAGACAATCAAATATCTGTATTCAAATGTACAGATGGTAGCGGTATACACTCCCGATATGTTCTTTGATTCGTTCAAAGAAGATTACTGGATCAGACTCTATGTTTTCGATACTAATCTTGAAGGTCTAGAAACGGCGGGAGGGACAATCCAATGGAAGAAAATTGGAAGATATTATGAGACTTATGAAAAGTGCCATCACATTGCAGTTTATGGAAACGCGTATAAAGTTTCAAACATGGTAGCTAGTTCAAACTGTTATTTTGAAGAAAAAGAAAAGATGGATGTTCGAACAGGCTATCTTCATGCAATTTGGTCTCTATCACAGATTTTTATGAATCACAAGAAAGAAATCTATAGGGAAATTGGAGCAAATTTCCAAGAAGTAGCAATACAATATTTTGCAACAGAATTTGAAGATTTAATTACTGCGGAATTTGATCCTCAATACAGTTTGGGCAAAGAAGATCCTGTAGAGGTTATGAAAAGGATTGATAAATTTAAAGAGACGCATCCCGATCAATTAGCAAAAGTCCACCCAGAAACGGGAGAACTTCTTGAACCAACTGCAGTGATTCCAAATTATGATCCAGCTCTTGATTTAAAACCAAGATTGGATGCTGAAGAGGATGAAGATATTATCCTTACAGATTTTCCATCTTTGTCTTCTATTACAGGATCTGCTGGTGATATAATTCAGTTGTTGCTGGAACTTGTAGGTGTTGATATTCCTGATGGAGTAATCACAGTAGGACAAGAATTTGCGAGCTCAATCCAAACCATAGTTAAAGAAATCCCCAAGATTATAGGACTGATTAAAGATCCTAGTGCAAGTAGCGCTTTAGAATTATTCTTTGATGTTTTGAAATCTGCTTTTCCATCATTAGAAAAATACAAGCCTTACTTTGATATTGCAACAAAAGCTATTTTTGCGATTCAAGAAGGACCTGCTGGTATCTTAGGATTAATGGATGATTTACTGTTATTCATGATACCTGAAAATGCTTCGAGTTTTGTTACTGACATCGTTAATATGTTAAATCTCACTACTGAATTTTACGATGGTTTGTTTGAAGCAGAAAAATGGTCAGATTATTTAATGAAACATCTAAATAAGCAGCTTATTTATCAAATAATATGGAAGGTTGCTAACCTCGTAGGTGGAGCTCTAAACAATACTAGTACAGTCGAAACAATTACTGAAATGTTTGTGATTGGTATAGAAATTATCTCCACAAAGAACTATACAGCTGTAGTCAGGGATATAATTCCGTACTTGGGAAAGAAACTCCTAGGAGGAAGCTTAGATGAGGATGCTTTAACATTATTTGATATTCTAGGTATT
>JAGLTB010000051.1 GCA_023270155.1 Candidatus Heimdallarchaeota archaeon
TGAAAATTAGGATCTTGCCAGGGATTTTGGTAATTTGTTCTTCCAAACTGAAGTAGAGGAGAATAATTAAGATCATCTTTCTCCTTGAACGAACTCAATATCCATCCTTTCTTATTATCTAACTCATATAGTGTGTAATTAGATATTTGCATAAGTACACCTTAACAAAACTGAAAAGAAACTTAAATATTTCCCCTTGATTAAATTCGAGGATCTCTTAACATAGACCAATGCTTAAGATTAGTTTTAGGAATTGTTATTTTCCCAACTATTTTGAATCCGTAGTGTTTGTAAATCTCAACATTGTTTTCGTTTTGAGTTTCCAGAAAATAAGGCAACCTTTCATCATCCAATCTTCTTAACATGGATCTCATTAATTTACTTGCATAACCTTTGCCTTGATAATCAGGGTCAACTCCCATTGGTGCGAGATACCAGTGTGGAAAATTTACTTGTTGATGATGTAAATCAGAAGTAAAATTTCCAATTGACATCATTCTCTGTACAGTTCCAACACCTAGTTCTTTTAACAGTTTCATTCCTCCAGATTTTATCATACGCCAGTATGTCATATCCATTTTCTTTGATGGAAACCACACTGCTAAACCTTCTAGATTTTGAGATGTTGCATATACTTCACCAAACAGGACACCAAATCTAATTCGAAATTTGAAGTAAGAATAACTCATCTCCTTTCTTGAAGAGCTATCAGGAAAAAACCACTCTATCAAAGGATCGTCAATAAAAGCTCGTGAAAATACTTCAGCAGCTTCTTTAATCCTATTCTTTTACAGTTTTACAAGACTATTCAAATCATATTCCCTGCTTGTGCTAATATTTAATAAACATAAAAATATGTGAATGAATATATTACCACTCACTTTTATTTTTCTGCAATGTGTTTAGCAGCGATATAGCCAAATGTCATTGTTGCACCAACAGCTGAACCTGGTCCAGGATAAAAATTCCCCATTACAGAAGCCATAGTGTTTCCTGTAGCATATAGTCCTTCTATTATGCTTCCATTTTTCCTCAAAACTTGAGCGTAATCATTGGTCATTAATCCACCCTTTGTACCTAAATCTCCTGGATAGAACTCAACAGCATAATAAGGTGGTTTTTCCAATGGAGCCAAATTTGGATTAGGTTTGTGCTTTGGATCACCATAATAATTATCATAAGCATTGTTACCTTTGCCAAAATCTGAATCTTTTCCAGATAGTGCGTACTCATTATATTGTTTTATCGTATTTTCTAGATTTCTCTTATTTACACCAATAGCCTTTGCTAGCTCTGAAATAGTCTCAGCTTTCTTTATATAACCAGAATCATAATATTTCTGTGGGAATTTCATACCAGGAAATGCAACCCCAAACATATATTTGTCTTTAAATCTTTGATCAAAAATGAAGTAACTTGGGACATGTGTGTTTTCTTTTGTATGTTTTTCATACATCTCATGAACTACTGTTACATAGCTAGCAGCTTCATTTGTAAAACGTTTTCCTTCCTTATTTACCATTATTCCACCAGGATAACCTCTTTCACCAACATGAAAGAAAGCAGGTTCACCAGGAGGTACAGATGAGGGACCCCACCAAGCATCATCCATTAAATCGAGAGTAGCACCAATTTTAATACCTGCTAGAATTGCATCACCAGTATTTCCAGGAGAGGCCGAAGTCCACTCAGTAGAGGTTGGAGAAGGTAAATATTGTTTTCTCATTTCCAGGTTATGGGGGAAACCTCCTGCAGCAAGTAAAACTCCTTTTTTCCCCTCAATTTTTATTTCTTTATTATCCTTTTCTGCAATAATTCCAATTACTTTACCGTTTTCTACAATCAATTCCTTGAAAGGAACTTTCACCCAAAGAGGTATATCCTTCTTCTTCATTGCATATCTAAGTCTAGCAATCAAAGATCGACCTAAAGTTAGATATTTGATTCCAAAAATCAGATTAAAAACAGTCTTTATTCCAGTTTTTAGTGCAACATATTTTCCTTTCCAAGTAGAGGTTATCATACCTAAATCATGGTATTCAGATATTGTAAATGCAATACCTAAGGGTACTTCTATCGACATAGGTCTTAATAAATGAAAATCATCTTTCAATTTTCTACCATTAAAAGGTTTAGGCTCTAACGATCTACCTTCTGCTACTCCACCTGGTTCATCTGGATGATAATCCGAATATCCAACCATGTGTAGATATTTCATATCAGCATTGTCCCTAAGCCACTCAATCATTTCAGGGGCGTTTTTTAAGAATGCTTCTTGTTTTTTCACTGATACTCTTTCTCCTACGGTACTTTCCATGTATTTCTTTGCTTTCTCATAGGAATCTTGTACTCCTTTTTTCTCTAGAAGAAAATTATTTGGTATCCACATTCCTCCACCAGAGAGAGCAGTTGATCCACCGTAATATTCTGTTTTTTCTATTACCAGAACATCTAAACCAGCTTGTTTAGCAACTAATGCAGCTGTCAATCCACCTCCCCCTGATCCCACTATAACAATATCATAAGAATAGTCAAATGCCATATAAAAATGAAAGTACCTGTTATTATAAAGATTTTCTAGCAAAAATAATAAAAAGAGGGGAAAAAGAGCTTAGAATTTGTCAGTGTCATCTTTTGCCCATTCATCAGGATCATAAGCGGGTGGCATACACCTAAGTGGTTTGTCTTCATAATAGCCTAACTCATATCTAGCTTGGATTATTTTTTGTATTTCATTACTTCCTTCGTAGATTGTTGCTCCACGTACATTTCGGTAATAACGGGCTACTGGATAATCATCACTAAATCCATATGCACCATGTATCTGAATTGCTCTATCCGCACATCTTACAGCTGCATTTGTTGCATACCATTTAGCTAGAGCTGTTTCTCTGGTATTCATACGCCCAAGATTTTTTGTCCATCCAGCTTTCCAAGTTAATAATTCAGCTGCTTCAATATCTGAATAACTTTCTGCAATCATTCCTTGAATAAATTGATGCTGCCCTATTTTCTTACCAAAGGTTTCACGCTCATTTGCATATTCAACTGCTGCTTCTAGAGCTGCTTTTGCTCCACCCACAGCTCCACCTGCGACAGTATATCGTCCCCAATCAAGAGCCGCCATAGCAACTTTGAAACCCTCATCTGGTTGACCAAGTAAGTTTTCTTTAGGAATAGGAGTATTATCAAAATTGACCCATCCTGTTTCACCTGCTTTTACACCCATTTTGTGATGAAGGTTTCCTGATGTTACCCCACCAAAATCTCGTTCAACTATGAAAGCTCTCATTCCTTTATGACGAACATCTATTTCATATGCAAAAGCAAGGAAGATATCAGAGGATTCAGTGTAGCTAATCCACATCTTTTCACCATTGAGTATCCACTCATCTCCTTCGAGACGACATGTTGCCTTGAGACCAGCAGGATCGCTTCCAGCGGCTGGTTCGGTTAAACCATAAGTACTCATTTTCTCTCCAGTGGCTAGTATTGGTAGATATTGCTTCTTTTGCTCCATATTCCCCCATTGCCATATTGTTGATTCAACTAATCCATTATGGACTGATAAAATTACTCTGAAAGATGTATCTATTCTCTCCAATTCTTCACATGCAATAGCAAGTGCTATGTAATCAAGACCTCCTCCACCATATTTAACCGGAATACTAATTCCAAGAAGTCCTTGTTCAGCCATTTTCTTTAGAATCGGCTTATGAAATTCATGAGCTTGATCCCATTCCTTAACGTAAGGAGCTATTTCAGCTTCCGCAAATTCTCTCACACTTTGCTTAACCATTTTATGAGTATCTGATAATTCAAAATGTGGTCCTATATCTCTGAAAGGTTCATACATTTTTTTACACCTTTTGTCTGGTTATCACACTTCTTTGAAGAAGTAACTTAAAAGGTTTCTAAATGGAGATGAGAATTTTATTTAAAAATAGCAGTCTCTCTTGCGATCTTAATCGAAAGTATTGTTGATTAAGGATATAAAGAAATCTCTTGTAAAGGATGTCTCTTCCAATTCGACCAAATTCCATTTACCAGATTTTATTGCATTTAAAGCGCCAACATCAACTAGTGTGTTTAAATGATGTGAGACAGTTGATTGAGAAAGATTTAGTAAGTGTTCAATTTCACAAGCACATTTAACGCCTTTCATTATTAGAGTCAGAATAAGTAATCTATTTTTATTGCCTAGAGCCTTGAACAATTTCATCAATCTATCTAACTGCTTGTCTTTTTTCAGAGTGATAATTTCTTTTTCAATTACTTTGATTTCCTCTATTCTTTGATCTGCAGGTTCTTGAAAAATACCTTGCTCAAAGAGCTGATTTAATTTTTGCTTTAATTCAGACATTTTCAAGTGTTATTACCAAATTAATGAAATAAAACTTTCTATTGGGTGACAATTTGACTTAGCCATATCGCCATATTTATATATCGAAGAATTTCGATATGAATGCGGAGATATATATGGTTCACTGGTTTTTGATTAAACTCGGAGAAATACTTCTGGGTGGAGTTTTAGCATTAGCTGACTATTTATCTCTGCATGTTTTATTGTGTATAATTCCTGCGTTTTTCATTGCTGGAGCTATGATGGTTTTTGTTCCAAAAGAAGCGATTGTTAAGTATATGGGAAAAGATTCAAGAAGAATTATTGCTTATCCTGTTGCAGCAATTTCAGGTTTATTGTTAGCTGTATGCTCATGTACTGTTCTTCCTTTATTTGCTGGTATCAAGAAAAAGGGAGCTGGCCTTGGACCAGCTATGACTTTCCTTTTCTCTGCTCCGGCAATCAATATTCTTGCTATAACATATACCGGGATTTTAATTGGGATGGATATTGCTATAGCAAGAGCGGTTATGGCTCTAGGTTTCTCTATCATTATCGGATTACTTATGGAATTTATCTTCAAGGATAAAGACAGTAAGGCAAAGGAAGAACTAATAACAGATACAGAAGAAGAACAATTGGAAGAAACAAAATTAGAAGAAAGAAGAAAAATCAGTTTTAAATTTGTATCACAGCTAATTCTTGTTACTTTAGTACTTGCTACAGGAGTACTTATTGCATTTCTAAATAGAAGTTATTTACTAGATTGGGGAGTAAACAATCCGCCTCTTATTCAAACTGTTATTTGGGGTGTTGGTGTTGTATTCTTTGTTGGATGTTTATTTCTAATTGAAAATAGAAAACTTAATCTTTTCTTAGGATTGATTTATTTATTGTTTACAGGTACTTCTCAAATCAGTTATTTTACATCTGGAAGCTCAGATGGAACAACTCAAATAAGATACACAATAGAATATCTAAAATCAGAAGCTTTCAGAATTGACTTAGCTAATATGGGAATGAAAGCATTTCTTTCTTTAATTGTAACGGTAATAATTATTCTTTATGTTATTCGAATTTTTGATAAGGAAGCCATACAAAATTGGATGAGTGAAACTTGGTCATTCGTAAAAATAATCTTTCCTTATTTAATTCTTGGAGTTTTTCTTGCTGGAGTATTAAGTGAACTTATTCCAAAAAATTTCATTCAAAGACTCGTAGGGGAGAATACTGTTATTGCAAACACAATTGGTGTCTTATTTGGTGTAATTGCTTATTTTCCAACATTGATGGAAGTACCTATTGCAAGAATGTTTCTTGATCTCGGGATGTCAAGAGGGGTTCTTCTTGCATATCTACTGGCTGACCCTGAATTATCAATTCAGAGTATTTTAGTCACACGAAAATTTATTGGGGACAAGAAAAATCTCGTTTATGTGTTGCTGGTAATAATATTTACAGTGACTGCAGGACTCTTATTCGGTTTAATCGTATCAAAAGAACCAATTGGTTTTATTTAGAAGAAAAGGTGATAAAATGGTTGAAAAGAAATTGATTCAAGTAGTTGGAAAAGGTTGTAAGAAATGTGAAAAACAATATGAAATTGTTGTTAAAGCTGTTGAGGAATCTGGAAAGACTGATGAATATAACATAGAACATTTTACAGACATAACCAAATTTGCTGATTTGGGTGTCATGTTTACTCCCGCTCTACGAATTGATGGAAAAGTTGTTGTTGAAGGCAGAGTCTTAGGTGTAGAAAAAATAAAGGATTTGCTTTAATCTATGCCTATAGTAAAATGATATGTAACAAATAGCAAATTGTAATAATTTTGTACTTTGCAATTCCAACTTCGTGTTTCACTATGGAAGATATACAACTACCAAAGGAAACCGTAACTGATTGGATAGGGAGAATGGATTGAATAGCAAATCACTAGATAATTTATGTTAATTCTGCTTTCATTGTACTTTGACAAACATTTTATTTCCTTATGATAAATTATACACTGAATATTTGATTGATATTCTCTTAATCATACAAAAATCAAAACATCAGAGTATATTACATCATGTTAGAGTAGAATTCATAAGTAAGTTCAATTGGTGAAAAAATGACAAGCGAGCTAAAGAATTATGCTACAGGTACTATCATCCCTCTTGGTGATGGTTTTACTGGAAAGTCTGTTCTTTCTCGTTTAATTATTGATCCTCATATAACTTCAATTGAACACGGAGATATTCTGTTCAAAACTAAGAAGTCCTATAACATTGAACTTGAGTTTATGACTGAAAAAATCCTTATTGGAGATAAAATCATAACTTCTACTCCACAGCTCTATATCTTTCCAGGGCAAAGACAAAAGGAAAATCCACATGCTACAACATTCGACGAGATTCTAGATATTTTTGATTGTTTTCCAGCCTTAATCAAAGTTTCAGTTTTATTACTTGTCTATGATGTAACAAACGATAAAACCTTACATTCACTTGATACATGGTTAAGATTTGCATATGTAAAGAATTGGATTTTTAAAGATACACTGATAATTCTAGTTCCCAACAAAGTAGATCTTGAAAGACCTGACGATAAAACAATCAATCAAGCATTGAAACACATTAATGAATTTGCAAAAGAACATGAACTTCCAATTGAAGGAGATCAAATTATAGCTATCGAAACTTCTTGTGTGTCAATGGAAGGGATTCATAACTTAAGAGACACAATAATGCAATGGGTTGCTTTTAATGGCATTCAAGGTGTAGGAATAAAAGAAATAGAGGAAGCATCTAAAGAAGTTTTGAGCTGATTTTTTTTCCATCCGAAATAAAGGTTATTTCCACTGCCAGTATGGTGGTTTTTTCTAATAAGGTGTCCCATCTAAAAAGGTCTCCCGCTTTGCAGAATAATGAAAAACAAGATTATTTTAGTTGACAAGTGAATTTATTAATTACCATTTATTTTATTTATTATGTCAGAAGAAGCGAATATTCCAGAAATTCCTGGTGTGGATAAAACAAAAACTCATATTACTCCTTTTCAGGAAATCGTCATCAAAGAAATTCCTTCAGGTTCGATAATTGACATCGGTGCAGGTGGAGAAGGCGTTATTGCACAAATTGGAAATGAGAGAGTAACTGCAATAGACAAGAATCGAGATGAAATAGATGAAGCAAAAGACAAAGCTCCGAAAGCAAAGTGGATGGTTGCTGATGCTTTAGATTTATCATTTGAAAATGAAGAATTTGATAATGCCACTTCATTCTTTAGTGGAATGTATATGAGTAATGAAGATAAAAGAAAAGCATTCAAAGAGGTTCATAGAGTAATAGCTCCTGGTGGAGAGTTTTGGATATGGGATTCAAAAATTAAAATTGACAAAGAGAGATTCTTGATTGTTTTAACAATATCATTACCAAGCAAGGACAAATTCAATACTGGTTATGGTACAAGTATAACAGATCAGGACGAAAAAATCTATGAAGAATATCTCAAAGAAGCAGGTTTTAGCATAGAAGAGATAGAATTGAACAAATACTGGTTTTTCATTAGAGCAAAGAAAACATAAACTTCTGAAAATAGAACTTTTATATTCAGTTTTTGTTTTTACTTCATGGGTACGTTAGAATCAGGAATGTGTTTCTATTGTAGAGAATACTATCAAGTTACGCAGAATTATCCTCTCAATGAAGCGACTTATGATATTGATTCATTTACTCCACGGTGCAATCTACATTGGGAATATGAGTGTAGTAAATGTAAACGAATGACACATTTTAATGGGATTTCTTGGTGTTCTAGTTGCAAAGAGTTTACTTGTTTACGTTGTGTAGAAGAAAAAATGGAGAGAAAGGAATTCCTAGTTTATGATTACTACTACAATATTCCATGTCATAAGTGCAAAACTTACAATCCAGCATTAGATTTCGCTGAATACAACGGAACACATCCTTACCAAATTGGTGATCTTTTTCCAAAAGAAGATGTAGTTGTCTGGATGCCAATATCTACTGAAGAGATTCAATCTCAAGAATTTCCTCACAAAGCTTGGGGTATTGAAAGAATTCTATCTACAGGAAAAGCAACAAGACACAAGAGACTTGATTCACTAGATGAATACACTCCAAAGTCTTCCTGGGATGCAATAGCCCCCACTTGGGCACCTATTGCTAGGGAAGGAAAGGAATACCATCACACACACATTATCTTACCTGAAGTATATCGTTTACTTGATGCACAGAAAAACGAGATAATTCTAGATGTTGCTTGTGGTGAAGGAACTGTTGCAAGACATTTAACAAAAAGTGGAGCAAAAGTTACCGGAATTGACATTTCAAAAATGCTTGACTATGGAATTGAAATAGAAAAAAAGGAGAAGCTAGGAATTAACTTTATGAACTTAAGCGCAGAAAAAATATGTGATAAATTCGAAAGTGCTTCTTTTGATAAAGTAGTATGTAATATGGCTTTAATGGATATTGAGGATTATAAAATTACAATCAAAAACATTTCATATGTTTTAAAAGAAAATGGAATCTTTGTTTTTAGTATCACCCATCCTGCTTTTGCATGGCCAACATGTACTTCTTTCCGAATTCCTTCAGGTAGTCAAAGAAATGAAGATAGAGTAAGAATTGTTTTGAACTATTTTGATGAGAGACCAACACTTATTGCATATGGAAATAGTGCATATAGAAATGATACCCCTTTGCTTCAATTCCCAAAGCCTATAAGCTCGTATCTTAATGAATTAGTAAAGAATAATTTAGTGCTTAGAGAGATGAGTGAGCCAAGAGCTTCAGAAGAGATAGTGAAGAAATTTCCAAGAAAAGCATATATGGATGAGGAGGAGTTCCCGGATTTTCTAATTGTTAAAGCAGTAAAGAAATCAAATATCTAACATACACATTAGTTAAAGCACATCACTGTAAGATTTCCAATAAGATTTCTTTTACTATTAATCTAGTCCTTGGAAGATTGGGGATCTGAAATTTTAACGTCTGTCATTCCTCGAAGAAATTTGTTTACTGGCTTTGTTTTATCATACACACCTATTTCTTCTATTTTTTGTTCATAGAAGTCCCACCATTCATCGTGAACACGCCAAGTATCTAAAGCAGCCCAGTTGTCTAATTCAAACCAGATTTCATAATCATGCTCTGCTGAATTCCAAATAACTGCATAAGCATCTATGTATCTAACTCCTTCTGGAAGGGCGTTTTTTAATCTCTGAATATTTTCTTCTTTAGCAAACCAATTTGTAAAAGGTATTGCTTTGAATTCTTTAAATTTACCCGATTTTACCATATAATAATGTAAAACTACTCTTTGTAAGTAAATAAACCTTTCTTGATTGAGTGATTAAGAATTCAGAAAACCAATTTAAGTACTAAAGGACAATGATCTGAACCTAAAACTTCAGGTAACATGTACGATTGAGAGAGATTATTTGTTAAATCCTCAGATACAAAGAAATAATCTATTCTCCAACCAACATTTCTTTCTCT
>JAGLTB010000052.1 GCA_023270155.1 Candidatus Heimdallarchaeota archaeon
TTCAATATATTCCAGAAAGTAATCGTAAAATTCTAACTTATACTTCAATCTCTCTTCATTCAGTTTTCCATTTGGGAAGTAAACATTAAAGAGAACAAATTCAGGATATTCAGTTTCAACTACCCTTCCTTCTCTATCAAATTTCCCTTCACCTATCTCATAGTTAACTCTAAGTGGTTTAGTTTTGGAATAAGTTGCTACTCCACTATATCCTTTTCTTTCTGCAGAATTCCAATAACTTTTGTATCCCTGAGGACTAAGAACTTTAGCTGTTAGTTGATCTGGATGAGCTTTAGTTTCTTGAATGCAGAGAGCATCGGGTGAGGTTTTATTCAACCATGTGTTGAATTTTATTCTTTGATAGATTACTTTTTTTGACATAGCTCGAATACCATTCACATTCCAAGAGATTAAGGTGTATTCTGCCATGAAATAGAGATTACTGGTATCCTAAAATATCTTTTGTTCTGATGGTTTAACCAATGGGTTTAAGCAACTAACTATTCGATTACATTTTTCATGTACACAGTTTTGTATGTTTTACTATCAGTTGTATAATATGACCGATTAGTTTAACTATTTTATGAATTAATTAAAACAATCCTTAATAAAAGAGAAGATTATGTTATGATAGGTGCAAAAAAATGTCCTCAAAAACAAAATCAAGAAAACAAACAAAAGGTCAAGAATTATTGAATTATCAAGTCGCTAAAGAAACCAGCAGAATTGAACAATTAACTTTAGCAGCAAAGAGCGGTTTCCTTAGCGCATAATTCTTTTTATTTTCTTTTATATTTTTACTGTTATCTTTTATTCTGCTTTAGATGGAATCTCTTGTTTTGTCTCTTGTTTTAGAAATGGATCAAAGTTCCCTAAAAGAAAGATTGGGAAAGCAATAACTATGAAGATAATAGCTATGGGTCCCAGCCAAGTTAATCCTAAATCATCTTTCCACACAGCTAAGAAACCTGCAATAATATAACCTGAAGCTTGGCCAATATTTATTGGAATATTTTTAAATCCAGTGTAAACCCCAGCTCTATTCTGCGATGTTTCCCTCTCATCCTTATCAATAATATCAGAAATGATGGCATACCCAAACAGAAATGCTGCAGATGTTCCAATTACTGCGCCTATTCCAAAAACATAACCTTGTACGATTAGTGGAATAAATGGAATTCTACCTATCGCAGGCGTTAGAGGCATCCAAATCATTGACCATGCAAAACCAATAATCAGAGATTTCTTCTTACCTATTTTATTTCCTATGACCGTCCATAGAGTTAATCCAAGAGCCAAGGCAAGAAACATTACCACAGCGAAGACTAATGTTTTTCGGATAGTATCGAAACCAAGTATTATGTTTATGAAATCTAAAATCATAGCAGTTATGATTGTTACACCAATCCACATAATACTGAAACTTATCATGTAAATTACATAATTCCGGTTTCGAAGAGTGGTAGATATCTCTTCTTTAATTTTCCTTTTAACAAAAGGAACCTTTTTCTCCTTAATTTTTATAAGAGCTGGAAGGAAAAGTAATACTTCGACAATTCCAAATATTATAGCAAAAACAAGCATAAGAATTCCAGTTCTACGGTCTAAATTTCCGGTTTGCGAATAATATTGTGCAATTACTAGAGTATAACCTGCTCCAATCAAGCTTGCGGTGATATTAGCAACATTTTGTATTGCTGAAACGTTAATCCTCTCATCTGCACTAGTTATTTCAGGCATCCATGCTTGAAATGGAGTCAGTAAGAAACCATAGAATAAATGAAACATAGAATTCCATATCATTAGCCAAACAAATCTCATTATTGAATGTTCAGCAGAAATAAATAAATGCGGTGTGAAGAGCATCACAAAAGAAAAAGCAAGTAATGGTGCACCAATCCAGATAAATAATTTCCTTCTGCCTAGTTTTCTTTTGGAAGGATCAATAGCATCTGAAATATATCCAAAAAGGAATCCTGAGAAAGCAATCGCTATTTTTCCTACAGCGCTTCCTATTCCACTTAATTCTGCAGGTATAGCAAAGATATCTTTGTAGGCCCAGAAAGTAAAAACAGTTACTATGTTTAGAAGAATAGATGTTCCTAATCTACATATTCCGTAAGATATTTTCTGGGGCATAGTAAGCATTGGAAATAGACCATTTTTTATAATGAATATATTTAGAATGATGATGAAATTATATAAGATTTTGCAATAGATTATTTCATCATCTAAGAGCTCTAAAAGAAGGATTTGTCAGAGTGATACGTGTATAGCTATTCGCATCCGTTAGTTTTAAATTTAGTATGCTTAATTATTCTTAAGACGTAAAGAAATCTATTGGGATGTTACAAAATGACAGAAGAAGAAATCGAGAAAAATATTCAATTATTACAAAACGAAAATCCAGCTCTTCGTCAATTAGCATTAGAACAACTTGCTCAATTTACTGACAATCATCAAGCAGTTGACGCAATAATCAAATCACTTCAAGATAATGACAAAGATGTTCGTAGTTATGCAGCAGATATTTTAGGGGAAACAGCAGAGAGACAAGCACTAATTGCCTTAAGTCATTCTTTAGAAGATACAGCATGGGAAGTTAGACAATCTACCATTTCTTCTTTTGGTAAGATTAAAAATCCTGAAACAGTTCCATTTATTGTTACAGCATTAAAAGATGAGCATCCACAAGTAAGATACTCTGCAGCTAAAGAACTAAAAAAATTCACAAGTCCAAGTGTTATAAGACCACTTTTTGAAACACTCAAAGATGACACAGAATCAGTAAGAGAGGAAGCAAAAAGTACTTTATTGAATTTCTCTGTTAACGTACCAGCATCAATGGTTGCTGGTTTTCTTTTGGATTCAAATAAACTTGTTCGAGAAGTGGTGGTAGAGTTTCTAACATCTAAAGTTGAAGGCAACCCAACACCTCATCTGGAAAGAGCATGTCAGGATAAGGAGTGGGATGTTAGATTTTTAGCATTAAAAGAATTGAGTAAAGTCATTCAAAAGCTAGAAGGAACAGATTCCAAATTTGTAGAGATAAATCTCTTAGCGCTAAATGATGAAAATGCTAAAGTTAGATATCAAGCAATAAGTAATCTAGGACTTCTCAATGATCCTAGTGCATTAGATCCTCTTGGAGAAATAGCTAGAAATGATGAAGATTCAAATAATAGACTGATGGCGACGGAAACTATGACATCAATAAGAAGAGCACTTAGGCTTGAAGAGTAAAGAAACTCCCATAGATTTTTATAAGCAACAACAATGCAAATTTATGAAACCCCCTATTTGCATCATTTGTTACAGAGAGTTTTTTGAAGAATTAGAGGAGGATAAGGGTGGTTTGGTTTATTTTAAAAAACGTAAAAGCGATGAAAAATGGGAGGATGAGATGAGAAAAGAGGGATTTGTAGGGCATCCACCATATGCTGAATGGTTCTGTAGCAATCATTATGAATCTGCTGAAAAATTACAGAACTTAACAATAAGTGAAGCATTAGAAATACTTAGGGAAAAAAACAACGAATGATTTTTCAGAGATGCTCTAGTTTTGAAAGCAAAGAATTAAAGGTTTAGTTGTTATTGTAACACTGGATCATGTGCAGAATTAAGCTAATTACATTTACAGGGATAAAGCAGATTATTGGGGAGAAACAGATTGATTTTTCTGCAAAATCAGTTGAAGATTTAATTAACAAGCTAGTAGAAAAATTTGGAACTGCTTTTTCCAATGAGCTTTTTGATGAAGAAGGTAAAATCAGAAAAATTTACCGGATTGTTGTCAATGGAAGGAATATCAATATTCTTGATGGATTTCAGACTAAACTAAAAGATGATGATATGGTAGCTATTATGCCTGCAATTGCTGGTGGTTAGTCTAAAAATAATGTTCCTGTATTTTACTCTGGAATAACTTCAGGTTTTATAATTTTGGAATCTTCTGATCTTTTGTAGAGAGCAAATTCTTTTGCTGTCATATAATGTAAAGCTTGTTCAGGGCAGTATTGAACACATTGTGGATTTCCGTCGCACAAATCACATGTAAAAGCTAAGCTAGTAGAGGGATTAAATGACATAACATTATAGGGACAAGCATCGACACAGTTTTTACGTCCAGTACATTTATTTTCATCAATTGAAATTGCTCCGGTTTTTTCAGATTTTGAAATAGCGTTCTCAGGGCAAGCTTCAATACATTTGCCACAAATAACACATGTTTTTGGAATTGTGATTCCCTCTTCTTCCACTTTATGTATGTATATTCTTGAGAGAGAAGGAGAAAATACACCTTCGTGTTCAAACGAGCACCTTAGTTCACATATTCTGCAACCATTACATTTTTCTTTTTGAACAAAAATACGTTTTACTTGCTTTTGAGACATTTAATCACCCTCCTCACAAATTAAATCATATTTTTCAGCTTGCTTCAGAAGGCCTAATTCATTGAGTAATGATTTGAATGGGATACCTGTTTCAAAATCCCATTTTCTTAATTTATAATATTCAGGAAGCATTTTATCCAATTCAACAAATTGACCTTTAGCAGGTCCTTCAGGCAGAGGTTCGTGTGAAAATCTCTTTGGTAAAGTATCTTCTTCTTTTTTTATTCCTTCTCTCAAATTGAAAAGACGTTCTAAATTATATATTCTCTCACCTATGTCAAGAATCTCGTTTGGTTTTAAATCCCATCCAGTTGCAAAATTAATGAACAACACCATGTCTTCTGGTTTTACTGCATATGCTGAAAAGCAAGTATACTTGCACATCTCAGCTGAATCTACGATTGCTCCAAAATTTTCATGCCAAACAACCATTCTAGGTTTGCCTTCCCAAGAATAAGGATCTACTGCTTTCTCCGATCCAAACCACTCAAATCCTTTTTGTGGTTCATAACCTAAGAGTTCAAAGTTTGGAAGCGCAGCTAGATGATCTGCACCTCTTGTTGCAGTTGCCCAACCCAGACCGAAAGCTTTTGCTGTTCTTACGTCATATGCTGGGGGTTCCATCCCTTTAATTTCTAGTGCAAAGTTTTCAGAACCTCCACCTATTTTCTCTGACATTCTTTTTGTTCCTTCAGCAAGTAAATTACCTAAACCTTTTCTGAAAGCTACCATTTCTATTAGTTGAATCAAAACATCATCATTGCCCCAATTTAATTCCAAACCACCCGTATCTTCAGAAGTAATGACACCTTTTTCATAAGCTTCCATTGCAAAAGCAATTGTATCTCCCAAAGAGATTGTATCAAGTCCAAATTTGTTTGCTAGTTCATTTGCTTTAAGTATAGCTGCTAAATCTCCAACTCCACACTTTGATCCCAAGCACACAATAGTTTCAAATTCAGGGCTTCCACCTTTAGTTCCTGCATATTTTCCTGTTTCCACTTTAGAATATTTGCCACAATGAATTGGGCATCCAAAACAGCTCTCCGATTTAACCCTGTATTTTTCATCAAAAGTTTCAGCGGAAATTTCTTCATATTTCTCAAAGATTCCTGTTTGATTATTTCTTGTTGCTAGTCCACCACTGATATATGCCAAGTCGACTAAAAATGGTGTACCATAATATGACAAATTTGGATAAGCAGGATCATCATAAATTTTCTCAAGGGTTTCATGTACGATTTCCATAAATTTATCTGGTTCTGCTATTTCGACAGCACCAGTTCCTCTAACAGCAATTGCTTTCAACTTCTTAGATCCCATCACAGCACCAACACCGGTTCTTGCAGCAGCACGTGATAGATTATTCATAATTGCAGCATATCTAACAAGGTTTTCTCCTCCTTGTCCTATGCTGAGAACTTGAAATTTATCACTCAACTCTTCCTTGAGTATACGATCTGTTTCCCAAGTATCCTTTCCCCACAGATGACTTGCACTTCTTAGTTCAACAATCTCATTTTCGATGAATAGGTAGAGAGGTTTCTTTGCTTTTCCATGAATAAATATAGCATCATAACCAGCATAAGCTAACTCTGGAGCAAAATGACCACCGGCATTTGAATATCCTATTCCTCCAGTCAAAGGTGATTTAGAGGCAATTGTATATCTTGCTGAAGAGGGAGCTAACGTTCCAGTTAAAGGTCCTAAACAAATTGCTAGTATATTTTGTTGTTCTAAAGGTTCAATCCCTTGAGGAATATTCTCAAATAGATAGTTAATTGCCCACCCTCTACCTCCAAGAAATTTTTTTATTATAGAAAAATCACATTCTCTTTCTGATATTGTCTCATCACTGAGATTGACAACTAAGTATTTACCCCTGTAGCCTTTAGGTTCTGAAATCTCTCGATTCAAGTTAATATTATTTCACATGGTCGACAGTTATAAGCATTGCTCAAGTTTAGAATTATTCAATTGGGAGGAATTTCACAAATTCAACTAATTCAGAAAAAGTTGTAAAATCTGCTGTTTCCACTATGTCATTTTTGGGATCCCATCCGAAAAGCATTTTTGCAGCTTTTGGATACTTGGTAACATACCATTTGAATAGAGCATTCTTTTCTTCAATAGTTTGAATAATTTCGAAATTAACTGCGTATTTCTTGAAACCTACTTTTATTTTTGCTTGATCAGGGTGAGTTAGTAGGTTTTTGAACCAGTGTGCAGCTTTTCCTCTTCCTGATACGACATGAATTATTCCATCTTTAGTTCTATATTCAATAGGTGTAATCCTTAGCTTTCCTGTTTTCCTACCTTTTGTAAATAGTAGTAAGAATATCTTTCCTCCTCCTAACAGAGGAAGAATACCAATTCTGTAAAAGGGTATTGTGAAATATTTATTCATTCTCTTCCATTGTTTTAGTGTTTTCTTTTTTTCTTCTTTTTCAGCAAGCAGTAGTCCATATTCTGCAGATCCTGGACGAGGAAAATCATCAGTAAGTCCTTCTTTTTCATTCACGATATATAACTCCAGTTTAGTTATCTTCGATTCTAATTCAAATAAGAAGTATTTTTACTTTATCCAGATTCTGGTGCTTCTCTTAACTCAATTTCAGCATCAAAAGCATCATTTTTTCTGTTTAAAGAGATTTTAATCTTTGATCCAACTCTCTGATTCATTATTTCTCTTCTTAGCTCTTCCATACTTTTAATTTCACTGCCATTAACTGATGTGATTATATCTCCAGGTTCTACTCCAATAGTTAAAGCGGGTCCTTTAGGCACTTTAACAATCAATACTCCTTTATCAAGTGGTAATTTATAATGAGCAGCAACGCCAGGGTTTAATGCTAACCCAACAATACCCATCCAAGGAGTTTTTATCGTTCCTGTTTCTATTAACTCCTTATACACCGCTTTTACTCCATCAACAGCTATAGCAAAGCCTATTCCTTGACTCCAAGGTATCATAGCTGTGGGTATACCGATTAATTCTGCTTTCGTATTTACAAGGGCTCCACCGGAATTTCCTGGATTTATTTGTGCGGAGGTTTGCACTAATCCCTCGAGAAAGGTATTTCTGGATTGAATTGTTCTATCAACGGCACTTATCATTCCAAAAGTAGCAGTGGTACCTAAACCAAGAGAATTACCAATTGCTATAGCAAATTGACCAACCTTAATTGAACCAGTATCGCCAAGTTCAATTGGTGATAAACCATTTGAATCAATTTTTAGAGCAGCTA
>JAGLTB010000053.1 GCA_023270155.1 Candidatus Heimdallarchaeota archaeon
AAAAGAAACTAGACTGCTAGCAAAGTCCAAAACTAGAAGTATTTTCCAAAGTACCATGATGATTAAGAAAGTTTTAGTTGTCCATCATGAAACAAGCCTCCCAGTTTTTGAAAAAGACGTTGATATGGCTTCTGGAATTGACCCATCTATTGTATCAGGAGTACTGCAAGCAATATCTACTATAGGAATGGAAATGATAGGTGCAGCAACAGGAATTAAAAGAATAGAATATTATGGATTTGTAATTACAAGTGCCTATAGTGGAAACTATACAGTATATGTATTCTCTGAAACTGAACTAGAAAAAGAATTCGAAGAGGGTGTTTCTAATATCGCAAGATGGTTTGATCTTATTTTTGGATATGATAGTGCGCAATGGGATGGATCTATGGATATATTCAATGAATATAAAGCCTCTATTGAAGAAAAAATTAGTGAAGAACTCTATCTTTGGTTAATGTACCCGATGTCAGTGTCAGAGAACGCTATAGAAGAATCTGAATCTCTCGCAATAATAGAACAAGAAATTATCTCCTTTATAAGCAAAGAGGGAAAAACATCCATGGTGCTTATATTAGATAAGCTTGATAATTTTGAAGATGAAGATATAATAGAAGCTATTTTCAGATTAACTGATTCAAATTTAGTAATCACAAATAATTCCGACTAGATTCGTCCTGTCAATCCCTTGAGAAATGATGTTGGATCAGTAAAAGATGCATCTGACATGGAAAAGAAATTAATTGGTGATACAAAGATGGGTGATGGACCAATAATTTCTATCAGACCTAATCTCAATCCCGTTATAGTTAAACGCTTTTTTGCAACAGCTGATAAACATGAAATTCCTTGCCAAAAAAATGCTTCTAATTTAGGAACTTGTACTGATACTAATACAATACAATTATCTAGTGCAGCAACTGGACTGGTAGCTATACTTAACAGATATATACTCACTGCTTCTGAAGTTATAAGCTTAGAAGCTGTTCAAAACATAGTTGTTTTGGTAGTAGAATTTATTAGATCAATGAGAAAAGAGGATTCTTTTTCACCTCTTTAATCCTTTTTTTATTTTAAAGAAGACATATATTTAATTAGTAACTAATAAGTCGCAACTAAGCGTTGATGAAATATCTGTGTGAAAATTTTTTAAGACTGATTCTTTAACGTTTTCATATAAAGTATAGAACTCATTTATGTCCTCAAATGATTCTTCTGTTTTTATTTTCTCCAAAATAATTGAAAATCCTGCTCTGTCTATAAAATCTTCTTTAGATATTACAAGAAGAGACATAGAGGAATGAGATATATAAAGCACTTTATGATTATCATAGCTCATCTCTTCTAGTAAATTTAAATTATCACTTTCGGATTGTTCAAATTTCTTCTTATATGCATCAATGGTACTCAGGACTTCATTTCTTTCCTGTGAATTATCATGAATATGTGCTAAACTGTTTCCAATTTTTACAAAGACATCCAATGAGAGTATTTTATTCGGGAATTTTCTCTTCTCGATAAATTGTTTCACGACTAGCCAATTCATAGCGTCTGAGATGTATGCTCCAGTTTTGACAGAAGTGAAGAAAAATCTGAAAGGGGAATC
>JAGLTB010000054.1 GCA_023270155.1 Candidatus Heimdallarchaeota archaeon
AAACTGTATGTAATAATCCAAGACGATAATCCTTACAACTATACAGTTTACCAAAATGGTACTGAAATCGAATATAGTCTTTGGTATGATAGCTATTACGAGATTGAAATCGATCTAAGCAACTTGACTGTAGGATTCTATTATTTTGAGATAGAAGCTTATGACATTAATGGAAATTACAATGATTATTACTTTGAAGTTGTAGTTGAACTTCCAACAGATCCTACTGATCCTGCAGATCCAACTAATCCTACTATTACTCTTGATGCTCCAGGATTTCTACTTGTAGCAATTGGTATCATATCTGTTGTTGCTCTTACTGTTGTTTTCCGAAAACGAAAATAATTTTTCTCTTTTTCTTTTTTCTTTATTGAAACTTAATACTATTCTATTTCTATTATGTTCGCGGATTAACTTACCAGTTGTTTTAAATAAATAGAATGGGTAGATTCAATGGGGTGAAACACCTTTGAAAAGGGGTTTTGGTTACACAATATGCTTAATAATAACACTATCAATATTTGTCGGTGTTCTAATGAACACTACAGCACTTACTTTATATCAAGGTCTAGCTACAGATGATCAAGTTTTATACAAATCTGATTACAGCATCTATTGGAATATAGATGAATCATATTGGTATGAAACAGAGATTCCCGCAATTCTTACATCATATAAAACTGTTGATCATTATGAATTAAATGCTACTGAATTCCATAGTTTTAGAGCAACACTTCCAAGTACTACCTATGTAGATGGTAGATACACATGGTCATATTATGATCAATACAGAAATGATCTTCATAGAAATTATACCTATAATTATCCAGGAAGCTATTGGGAAGTCACAAATACGACAACATTTAATCAACTATCTACTGGTTCAGATACTTATTTATCATATGCAGATGTATATGATGGTATCTTGAATTTTGATTTCACAACTTACTTCGCATTCACATCCTATAATTACACAACAGCAAAAACATATACAATTAACGGCATTCCCTCAGTACGTTCTGTGGATGTATATAATTATTATCAAGATTCGTTAATTCAAAATCCGTATGATTATTACAACATATCATATACGGAAGATAATTTTTATGGATACGAAATTGTTTATTACGTTGATAGCGCCACAGGTTTTCTACTTGAGTATTATTATCTATACTACGATTATTACTATGCTTACTTCTTAGATTACAGCACTGATTTGAGTATGAATGTAGAGTACTACTATGATGATTTCTTCGTTATGGCAGAAAATTGGACTCTTTTTGAAACTAACGCAGCTTTTACACCAATTTTAGATGCTGACCTTCCAAGCTTGGATATAGACTATGGATATTATTATGATATTATTCCTGCAGAGGATTATCTTTCAATCTATTTTGATCTTGAAGATTCTTCTACAATGACTTTAGAGATCTACTTGAACGGAGCTTGGATTGATGGATTTTCAGGTCTTACAAATGGTTTCTATTCTTATGATTTGGATACCAAAAATATTCCGATGAATGCAGATGGACATGAATTAAAGTTTGTTTTATATGATGATGCAAATTTTAATCATAATACTACTTGGTATATGGGATTAAATGATATAAGACATGAATTTCCTGTAATCGAAGAATATTCTGTAATATACAATTATGAGATTGGTACAGTAGTTACTAATGATTGGAAGCTAAAAGATAATGATCCTAATTTCTTTGAGATGAAATTTGATGGTATCGTTGTAGCTTCTGGAATTTATTACGATTATATGCATGTTACTCATACATTGGATGGAAACATTACTGTTCCAGGAGATTATCTAGTATCAATATATGCTAATGATTTATCAGCACACGAAACTTTCTACGACGTTATAATCCATGCTTATGAAAATGGTTCTTTGGATTCAACTGCACCTGAAATAGATGGTTCAATTGGTTTGATTAAAATCAAAGTAGGTGAAGATAAGGAACTCAAATGGATACTATCAGATGCTAATCTTTGTTGCTATGAAATCTGGATGAACGACACTTTTGTTGAACAGCAGGACGCTTGGGATCAAACAATAGAAGTTTATTTTGAACTCTCTACACTCGATTTAGGGATATGGAATATTACAATATTTGTACATGATACCTATGGAAACATTGCAATTGCCGAAGTGATTGTTACTGTAGAAGAAGCTGGTACTGAACTAACAGAACCAACAGAACCTACAGATCCAAGTAATACAATAACTTTGGATGCTCCACAGGTTCTTTACGCAGCACTTGGTATCCTTAGTATTTTAGCATTAACTTATACAATTAGAAAACGAAGATAAATGGAAATTTATCTTTCATTTTTTTATTTTTTACTTAAATCCTCTTTATTCAAGATTCCGTCTGGAGTAATATAACCGGTTATTAATTCTGCTGGAGTGATATCAAAAGCAGGATTAAGTGCTTTGGAAGTTGGATTTGCTATTAGAATTTTATCTTCAGAACTAGTGATATATTTTACTTCATCCTCGTTTCTGTACTCTATTTCGAATTCTTCCATTGATTTTGATTCTTTATCCAAAGTTGACCAAGGAAAAGCAGAATAGAATGGTACCCCGAAATATTTAGCATTTACAGCTAGAGAAAGAGTACCAATCTTGTTAGAAACAGTGCCATCTTTTAAACATCTATCTGCACCCAAAATAACACAATTCACTTGGCCTTTAGACATTAGGAAGGATGCTGCAGAATCTGCTATAATATGGTGTTCTATCCCTTCTTGTTCGAGTTCCCATGCTGTAATCTTAGCTCCTTGCAACCTTGGTCTTGTTTCATCAACTAAGACTTTAACTTCTTTTCCTTGTTCCTTTGCCTTAAAAATTGGTGCAAGAGCTGTTCCGTGATCTATTGTTGCCATTGGTCCTGCGTTGCAATGTGTGAGAATTGTATCTCCATCGTTGATCAACTCCGCTCCATTTATACCTATCTGAATGCATTCCTTTACCATTTCGTCAGCTAGATTTTCAGCTTTGAGTAAAGTCTCTTCTAAGGAGAAATTTGATTCGATTGCTGTTTGATATGCTAGTGAAGCAAAGTTAGCTAAATCAATAGCTGTTGGTCTAGTAGTTAGTAACTGTTCAAACATTCCATCTAATTTTACTTTTTTATCACAATTATCTAGATTTTCAATTTCTTTTATTGCTATAACAACTCCATAAGCTGCAGTAGCACCAATTGCAGGAGCTCCTCTTACAGCCATCTCAGTAATTGCTTCGCAAACTTCATCGACCGTATTCAATTGAAGGAATGAAATCTTGAATGGTATCAATCTCTGATCTATCATACGAATTGATTGAGATTCATGATCCCATTCAACTGATCTTATATTTTCCAAACCCAATGACTTAATTTTCACAAAAAAACGAAGAGTCTTCCTATTATTAAATCTTGATGATTATGTTTCAATTTTCAAAGAAAACAGGAAGATATTCTCTAATCTTTTCAACCATAATAGGTTCATGTGTGTTTTTATTAGTTCCAAGATTAACATATATTGAGTTTTTCATCATTTTAGCGATTTTCTTAGTGTTATCCGCATCATGCATTTTATCATCTTCAGCAGCTACTAAAAGTGATTTTGCGTGGATTTCTGGAAAAATCTTCCAATATCTCTTAAAAGCTAATCGTAAACCAACTCTTTTCCACCTCCACCCGTCAGCTTCTTCTAAATTCCTGATGTATTTCGCTGATTGTTCAGCATCTTCAGTTTTGAACTTCTTTATCCACCATATCACTATAGGTTTAGCTAATGCTAATAGCCAGTGAGGAGCAAAAGGTATCAATTGTCTTAATACTGGTGGAACTTCAAATCTTGGTGGAGGAGCTATTAACACTGGCATAATTGGATCATAGAATTCCTTATACATACCAAATGCAATTGTTGTAGCTCCTAAACACGAACCAAACAAGATCAGTTTGTTTTCATCTATTTGTTGTTTGTCAATTACATCCTTTATATCATAAGCCATCCTTTCCATTCCAACTTGGGATTTCCTAGTTAATCCACAAGAGCTTTTCTCCCTAGACTCAAAGTAAACAATATCAAAATCTTTCATTGCTTCAATAAGAAACTTATCCCAAGAAGGTACGATAGTTCCCCAACCAGCTACTAGTAGAAGTGTTAAATTTCTGCTGGTATCTTTAGGAGCTTCCGTTTTAAGAATTCTAATAGGTGTATCATCTGACATAATAAGTTTTTTAGTTTCCGCATTTTTTTCAAACTCTGAAATAAATAGCTCTGTTTCTGATTTACTCATCTTATAAAGTGAAAAAATAGGTCTTTATAAGTTTTTCAAAAAAAGAAAAAAAAGAATTAATTCTATCTATTTCCTTGATAGAATTTGGAATCTATTGCTAAAGCTGCTGCAAGTGCTAATACAGGTTCTAATGGTGGATAAACTACAACTTTGTATGTATCCTTTATTCTAAAGACCTTCTTGTCTAGAAAGAAACCTACATTACCACTATGATCTCTAGCTGTAAAAGACCATCCAAGAATATCTGAAGCAGTATAATTATTACCTTGTAATTCAACGTCAAATTTAATTCCACATAGTCTGATTAATGGGAATCTTACTGCACCAACAAGGTTTGATCCTTGAGAAATTTTCCAGTTTGTTCCAATTAGAAAATTCCCTTTTACTCTCGCTACCTCCTGACCTTGCATATTTTCTATCCATAATTTTGGTGTAAGAGTAAAGATTTTTCTTTTTGCAACAAATACTTGTTGTCCTGTAGCTTCATCAATGATATCATAAGTAGCTCTAAATGCTAAAATTCTTTGTTTTACTTGAAAACCAAATGGTTGCTGTGCTGCCATATCTTAAAAAGCATTTTAGAAGATTTAAACATTATGAAAAAGGAAATTAGAAGAGAAGAGGTTCATCCCATAGACCTTCATTTGATAGAAACAACATTATATCTCCAAAACTGTTTATGAAAATTATTCTTTCGAATCCTGTTGAATATTCATTCAAGAATCCTCTACTTTCAAAGTAATAAACCGATTGATAAATAACGAAATCAGGTTTCCTATCTGGGTTATCAAAAATATCAGTCAAATTCCCAATAACATTATTCAGAGAATAACTTGGTACTCCCATTGATGAAAAAGTAGTAAAAACCTCATAGTCGTAGGTTGAGTTAAAGAAAGCAAAGTAATTGCCTAAATTTCCATCATCGAAAATATTTTCGATCCAGTTTTCATATTTAGTTGTTTCATTAAAAGCGCCAACTATTGTACCATTATAATCAAACTTCATTCTTCTAGGGGAAAGCGTTCCATCTGAATCAAATGCAGCTGAAAGCTTTATTGCCATATTCTCAATCATAACAGTTATGTTGACAATCTTTCTCTGGGGAAAATCTTCAAGAAAAATTGTTTGATTAAAGATTTCGAAGAGAGATGCATTAAGATCTAGATTCTCAGCAACATATAACATTTCTAGCTGATTCTGACTACTTGTATTTCGATAAATATCAGTCTGATAGAAAAGATTTGGGAAAACATAGATATTCAATAATGAAAGAGTGAATGCAATTATTAATACGGAAATTGTCCCGATAAGCATTAAATCTCTCTTCATTCTGTATTGTATTGTAAACTTGTATTCTAAAATATTACTATTAGTTTAAATTCATAATCTAACCTTCGATTTCTGTTTATACAATGAAATATATAAAGGGTAGAAAATAAATCAGTTTGATTAATATGGTTAAGATTACATTCGTAAAAATCGGTAACATTACGTTAACAACACTTGTAGACATAATGTTAGATGAAAGAGCGAGTAGGACAGACATTGATGCAACTGTAATTAGCTCTTCAACAAAAATGAAACCTGAAGCAGCTGAAAGATTGTTCCCACTTATCGATCAAGTAGAAACTGATCTAATTGTTATGATATCACCTAATGCTAATGATAAAGGTCCTCAATCAATAATTGACAAATATAAGGAAAAATATCCTGTTATTGTTGTTTCTGATGCAGCAGACAAAGAAATGCGTGCAAAGTGGAAGGAAGAAGGTGTAGGTTATATAATCGCACCCTTTGATCCAATGATTGGAGCAAAACTAGATTTCCTTGATCCAACAGAAATGTGTCTTTTCAATGGTTACATAATTACAGCTTTTAGTGCAACTGGAGTTTTCGCTTATATTACTAAACTATTTGATGATGTTATTGTTCAACTCAAAGCAGGATCCAAACCTGATTTACCAACTAACTATCTTTCTTCTGTTGGTATAGTTACCAGCTATCCATTTACTAACGAATATTC
>JAGLTB010000055.1 GCA_023270155.1 Candidatus Heimdallarchaeota archaeon
CATTATTTTAGCACATTCAGAAATAGGAAATCCTGCAATTCCTGTACCTATTGCTGGGAATGCTATTGATTTAATCGAATTCTCTGCTCCAATTCTTAAACAATTCCAGACAGAATCTTTGAGCGATTCAGAAGTGGTTTTTCCACCCAAGTGCATCGAAGCTGCATGGATAACATATTTTGCATACAAATTACCTCCCAGAGTAATTACAGCTTCTCCAAGTTTAATAGGTCCTATTTCATTGCATTCATTTTGAATAGAAGGACCTCCCTTTTTCCGAATAGCTCCAGCAACTCCTCCCCCTAGAATTAATTTAGTATTTGCAGCGTTAACGATTGCATCAACCTCAAAATCTGTAATATCACCCCTCTTAAGATGAATTTTTGTGTCTTCTATTTGCCACATATGTTATGAAATGAAAGAGGTGATTTAACTCTTTTTCTTAATTTTACATACAGTAGATAAAAAACTATCAACAGTAGTAAAACCTAGTTTCTCATAAAGATGTACCGCTGGGTAATTTCGTTCTTCTACCCATAGGAATATTCTTTCAACCTGTTGATTAAAGATGATTTTGGATATATGTGATGTTAAATCAGAGCCAAGTCCTTGATTTCTGAGGTTAGGGCTAACCCATACATCTCTAATGGTAGCAAAAGAAAAAGGCTTTTTTTGCACAACTTGGGAAGCAAAAGCACATCCAAGTAGAGAGTCTTCCTTGATTATGCCAATCCCTCCAAAACCTCTAGATTGATGAATCCTTCTTTTGATTCCTAAAACGCTCAAATCCTCTCTCTCTAATTTTCTTGATTGATAATGTTCTTTTGGAGTGAAATTTTCTTCTAATAATTCCATGCAAAGGAATTTGTTAATTTTTTCTTCTTCATTTATCTTTACTACTAACTCGAAGTCATAGAAATTCTCCTTGATAAGGGAAATCCAATCTGGTTTGAAAGAAATGAATAATTCTCCTTTTGGATCAAAATCCCCAAATATTCTCTTATCGGGTTTACCATAAAAGAGTGTATAGTTTTCATAATTACATCGGATTGTATCATTGATAATCTTTAATTCAAAAAATTCAGGAAACCTATAATAATCCCAGACCATGAAACAAAAATATCCTAAATGATTTTCTGCTATTTTCAGGAATTGTTCATATTCTGATATCATCTAATCTGAAATTTCTCTTAGCATTTATCTTCTTTTAGGTAAAATCCAGATATAGTACGAAGATTTTAACCATATTTTGGTCCATACATTTCTCTTTCAAGTTGGTCTAGATATTCCTTGAATTCTGGATTCTTTTCATTCTCATATGCTCGTTTAACTCTTACAGTTCCCTCATATCTTTGTCCTAGTTTTATCAATGCTTTGCCTGATAGAAACGTTGCAACTGGTTCATCTCTCTCCAAGGCTAAGAGTTCATTACAAATATTGAATGCTTTTTGATTTTCTCCTTCGTCCAGATATAATCTTGCTAATTTATGATAAATTGTCTTACTTACTGGTCTAGTCTTTTCTTCAACTTGCAACGCTTGAAGGAATTTCTCCTTTGCTATGTCTGAACGACCAATTGATATGTATAGGTCTCCAAGTTCTCCATAAAGCTCTTGATTAGTTGGATCAAGTTCAATTGCTTCATTATAAGAATCAATTGCTGATAGAAAATTATTCATCTCCTTGTAGCTTGTTCCTAATAACCTCCAAGTCTCAGAATCCTTTCTATTAATTCTTAAATATGTTTCAAAACTTAAAACAGCAACTTGGTATTCTCCTCTTTGAAGAGCTAATTTTCCTCTTCCCAACCAAGATTGAGTTGCTCTCGGATTTATAGCTGTTGCTTTAAAATAGTAATTTTCTGCAAGTTCAACCTGTTTATTTTTTCGATAAGCTTCCCCTAAGAGCTCATAAGCTTCCCAGAAATCTGAATCTTGAGCTATTACAGTAGCTAATTCATCTATTGATTCTTTAAACATATCCGAAAGAAAGTAGACTTTACCCTTGAGATAAATAAAATAAGGATCTGCATATCTCTTTAAGAGTCTGTCTAAGAATGGAAGAGCTTCGTCAAATAAATGATTTTCAATAAGACTTTCAACTAATTCAGTCTCAAACATTTTGGAATTTTCTCCAGTTTCTAACCCCATGTACCCACCTTGTATAATGTATCTATTTATCTAATTAACTTAAAACTTTTTCTCACATTAGCAAAAATATGAGAAAATGCGAAATTAAGAGCAGAATCTCTCTCATATACTGTTTTATTTATTCTCAATTCAAAACCTTTCTGAAGCACTTAAAGGAATTTTCTCAGCAAATTCAAAGCTTTTGGGGATTTATTATTTTACCAAGTTTATTCAATGCAATATTCCTTCATTACCTCTTCAGAGAGGGTAAATTTGTATAAGCAAAATGTTGATATATAAAATTATGATGTTTAATTAATCATTAAGCAGAGTATGGCAAGAGTGTCTTCAAAGAAACTAATTAAGGATTCTAATAAAAGTGATAACAATGTTAATTATAACAATGAAGATGAACTCAAAAAACTAGCCAAGGAATTTGAAATTGCTTTTGAATCTGACAAAGAGAAACTAATTGCGAACCTTGCTCTAAAAGGACAAGAATATATCAATATGCATGAATTTGAAAAATCTTCAGAGATTTGTAATATACTATTTTCTTTAGCATCTCAATGGAAGGATGATTTTACTCTTATGAAAGCAAATCTCTTGAAAGCTCAAATCCTCTCTAGCCAAAAACAAGATCCGCTTGGCAGCCTACAAGATGGTCTGAAAACTGCAAAGAAACTTAATTTACTGGATATAGCAATTGGTATTAGAGTACAGATAGCTTTTGAGAAATATAGAAGACATCAATACAAAGGGGTTCTTAAAGAACTAAATAAAATCATGAAACTTTCAGAGATTAGTGATGAAAACTCAAGAATAATCTGTGAGCTTAGAGCACGATCTTATTGGGAACTAGACGACTACAAAAAGGGATTTGATGCTTCACTTCTCTGGTTTAACAAATTAAAAGAAAAACCAGATGATCTTTATTCTTTATTTATGGTTATAGTTTATCTTCTTACTGTTCTAAGTTCAGTTTCCTTATCTTATTCTGAAGAAGAATTAGAAGACATTAAAAACGATATCCATTCTGTTTTATCGCAAATAGCAACATCTACACATCTTTTCAAAGATTTGATTCCAAACTTAGATACTTTATTTGCCAAATCTTTAATGATGGTTGAACCTAGAATACTTCATGAGTTCTCAGATCTCATTCTTCAATCTGTAAGATGGATGGATGAAGAAAAATACCTGTTTCTTTGTATGAAACTAGCTGATTCATTCTATAATATAAACGATTTTGACAAATCAACTAATCTAGTTGACAAAGCTATTCAATTTGCAAGAGAAAAGAAATATGAGAAAATTGAGCCTTTACTAATCTTTAAGAGAACAGAAATAACAAGTTTGATTTTTTATTTCATGCCATTTGATCCCTTGTTCGATCCTTCAGCGATTGAATCTGTTACAGTAAATATGAAAGGCACTACTAAAACCCAAAACCTGAATCTCATTCAAGCTCCAACAAATAATTTTCCTTCCACCTCTTACTCTCATTTCCTGCGAATACTTGAGAAAACATCTCAATTTTTTGAAAAAGAAGGATACATAGAAGTAAATGGTTTAAGTTCAAACGAGGAGAGGTGTTATTTCGTTTTACAATTTGAGATAGGAGATGAGCAAATAGATCTTCTGATGAGAGAGGATTTCAAAGTTGAGAAAAATATCTCCCAAACATTACATTCCACAGTTTCTCCTTACTATTCCGTCATCGGTGTCATTACAGATTCAAGTGCGAAACCAATAGATAATATTGAAGATATAGAGAAAATTCTACTGAAGATTCAAAGAGCAATCAATTGTCCTGCATCAAAAATTAACCTAATATTTTCAAAGAATCCTCCAAAGCTGAATATATTTAGCTTCTTTAATGAAGACAAACAATTCAGAGGACTAAAAATAAAATTACTTGATATTGCTTCAACTCTTCGAAAAGAGTACGATTTTGTTCGAGAAACTGACTTTCTCCAAATCTTCCAAAGTGATCCAATCACAATTTTCGATTTATCCCTTCGAGAACCTGAACAGCTAGAACCTTTATCAAAACTAATCAGACATGCTTATGGGGTTGATTTAGATAATACAATCCTATCTGAATTTTTCAGCAAAGTAATAGATTTATTCCTTGAAAGAATTGACACAAGATTCTGGAAAGATTTTTACTATCAATATGCATGGTTACAAATTAAAGGTGAATTTCTTTTACTAACAAATAATCAAGTATCAAAGAAGATAATTTTAAGTCAAAGATTGATAGAAATTGCTCAAAAATTAGAAGAAGAAGAAAAAATATTTGAAAGTAGATATTTCCATCTTTTTTCCTCAATTATAAACAAAGAGAATAATCTGGATGTGGAAATTGACGAATTGGCAAAAGAATCTGAAAAATTAGGGTCTAAAAAATATTTGATTGTCTCTAAAATTTTAACTATTCTAAACAAAGAACAAAGTATATTGAAAGATGAGTTGCTCATAGATACAATAAACAATTTCTGTGAACTGTGTGAATTTAAAGATTGGGACAAAAGTTTAGAGCTCTTTGTTCTTCTTCTTAGCAAAATACCAAAAATAACCTCTTTATTGGAAATATGTAAAAACAAGGAGACTAAAGAAACTGGTTTTCTCTTATACTTACATTTAATAAAACATCTAATATCATTGGATGATCATAATTCAGCTTTTGAAATGCTCAAATGGGTTGTTTCAAGTCTTGTAGAAAGGAAGGAGACATTTTTCTATCCAGAACAAACATGGAATTATTTCTTTGTGTCTGCAAATCAATTCTTGTATGAAATATATGATAAAATCCCACAAAAGCAGCTCAAAGAATCTAAGATTGACAAAAAATACATAATCTCAAATCTTCTAAGAAATTATGAATGGATAGTTGACCCATTATTGCTTGTAAAACTACTTAGGGAAGAAACAGAAATCCACATAGATAAGTCTGATTTTTCTTTAGCTGAAAGCACCTATCATTGGATTGAGCAATTAATGTATTATTCTTGGGATATTTTTACATCAGAAGAAAACAGAGAACTACTCGAATTAATTCAGAGTACCAAAAGACGAATTGTAAGTCAGCATTTCACTTAGTTATAGTAAAAAACTGCGAATTTCTCATTTTAAGAAGAATAATTTTTTCAGACTTGAATTTTTCTCATAAGTTTTTCTTTATAAAGAAATTCATAATTTTCTTCTATAGAGGCTTTAGAGCAAATTTTTTACCTATGTAACCCATAACAATATTTATCAATGAAATTCTTACATAGTCATGTGTATATTTAAAAGGCGAATTTAACCGCTATATCCTATATTTGGTGTCTAATTAATGTCTTCGGAACACGAAATAGCGATAATTTCAGTTGGTTACACTAATAGCCCCTTGATAGAAGAAATTCTTCAAAACGAAATTATCCCCTTTTCTATAATTGCAAACAACTCATGCGATTTCCAAATTCACCACGCTGATCCATCTAAGATTCTCAACTACAGCTTGGAATTCACTAACACAATTGAAATTATAGCAAAAAACAGTATGGATTCACTAACGGTTTTTGAAACTTTAGGACAATTTTTTGATTTTTATAATCCATTGCGTTTATCTACTTTAAATTATCTCATTTCAAAATATGCGACAAACATCAAGCCTGAAAATAAAGATTATCTAAAAGCTTGGAAACAAATAACGTATGCGATTTTTGAGGAAGATTATATCTTTCCTCTTTTTGAAGAAACAAGGATTGTACATATTAAAGAAGGAGATGTAGAAGTACCTGTTAGACAATTTTTAATTTCGAAAGAGATTGAGATAAAGAAAAATAACAATAGCAAGAAATCAACTGATGCTTCAATTGAGGAAATTACAGGATTAATTGATTTAGATCAACTAGATAAATTAAAATTATGTAGTGAAGCAACAAAAAAGGTTATTTCAGCAACTGGAGTGATAATAGCACCAACAGATATAGTTTCTCTCTTTGTATTATTCAGCTCTGAAAGCTTTAGAGACGTTTTGGAAAGAACTTCAGGAAAGATTGCTTTTGTATCCCCATTCTGGCCTGATAAAGAACTTTCAAATCTGGAAAAAATGATTCTGGAAAAAACAGATTTTGAAGCAACTCTCGAGAATATTGTTGATCTTGTAAAAAATACTGTAGATACGATAATAATTGATGAAAAGAACAGTGATCTAGTTCCAACATTGAGAGAAGCTGGTGTAACTGTTCTAGTCGAAAATTTATCTTGTGAGAATCAGCGAACTACAGAATTCTTAGATACTGTTCTAAAATCCATTGATATCTCCCTTGATACGATACAGATTGAGCCAAAAATAGCGATTGAAGGACTGGGAGAAAGACTTGTAAATCTTTTCAGGGTTCGTGAAACCAAGAAAGATGAGGTAATTGAAGCAGAAGAGATTCTAGAAGTAGATGAAGATAAACAGAAAATTGAAGCTTTGTTATCTCAATTAACTCCTGAAGATACTGAATCTGAAGAAATAGTAACTCTTGAAGTAGAAGAACCTGAAATTATTGAATCAGCAGATTCGTTAACTGACGAGTTTGAAATGGAAATAATTGATTCAGAGGAAGATCTATCACAGATACCTACTCCACCTCCAAAGGAAGCATATGTTGAAAGTGATATATTTTCCCAGCAAACAGATGGTCAATTTGTTCTTCCAGGAATTGAGCAAATCACTCAATTTGAACTTGAAGAACTTGATTCTTTAGATGTCGATGACCACATTATTTCTTCATTTGTAGATCGAGCAATTTCCTCATCAGCATCAGGATTGGAAGTAGTTTTTTCTGACTTACTCTCACTGCAGAATAATCCACTACTAATTGATAAAATCTATTCAATGCTAATGAAAAGGCTATTAAAATCAAGAGAAATGAGTCCAGAAATTAAGATAGGTGATATGGTTACATATCTATCTGCGCATAAACCTGAATATTACAAGGAAAAACTGGAAAAGCTATTAGAAGATACTATAAATGCAAAAGAAGAAAAGGAATTTTATCATTATTTAAAGACAACTTCCTTAGTTGTGAAAAGCTCTCTCTTAATAGCAAGTGATATTATAGGGGATTTTGTCTCTAAATACATTGCTACTGAAGATATCTATACTTTAGATAGACTCAAAAGAATCATCAATGTTTTTGCTATATCCGATCCTGATATTCTGCAACTAGTATGTAAGGTTCTTGTTGAATTATATAGTGCGGAGCTTGAAAAAGAAGAAATTAATGAAAATATCATAAACAGAGCATTTGCTTTTCTTTCATTGTTTGATGGAGTGTCAGTTGGAACTTCCTTAATTTTCAATGATTCAGATAAAATGAGAGTTTCATTTTTACAAAAACTCAACAAAATGAATTTCCAAGATTCATTCAAGCAAATTGTCTCTAAAATAATTGAAACTTATAAAGAAGGCACATATGAAGAGCTATTGGAATCTCTACAAGGAAGAGAACTTCCTGATGTTATCGAGCTTGAAATGTTAAAGAAAAAATACATCACTAGTCTTTCCAAAGTAGGTTCAATACCTTTGGAGTTATTCGCTGAGAGAATAGGCCAACCGCTTGAACAAACAGAGAAAATTATCTATGATATGATTCTAAAAGAAGAAATTCCTGCTAGAATTGAATTAGTAGACAGTAGATTATACATTGTTCAGGAAGAGGATAAAGAAGAGCTGTCAGAAGAATTCGCTGAAGAAATAGTAGAAGTAGCTGAAGAAGAACCAGAAAAATCCAAAGATAAAATTAAAAAAGAGAAAGAAACTGAAGTAAAACCTTCTGATGAAAAAATAGAAGACGAATATGCCTGTCCTCAATGTGATAGGAAGTTTTCCAGTGACCGTGGACTTAAAATGCATATTTCCAGAAGTCATAAAGAGAAATAAAATTAGAAATATAACTTTTTCAATAAATAGAGAAATGGATAAGATTTTTATCTAAATCAACATTGCTTTTATTATGGTTAAACCTCAAATAGCTGTTATAGGTTCTAGTTCGTTATTAGAAAATCAGATAGAGTATACTATTGCAAAAGAATTGGGGAAAAGATTAATTGATGCAGGTTATAGAATCTTATGTGGAGGATTGGGGGGTGTAATGACTGCTGTATGCGAAGGAGCAAAAACCTCTCCTAATTATTTTGAAGGTTCTACAATTGGCATAATTCCTACTTTGGACAAAAGCCATGTAAACCCTTTTGTTGATATTTGTATAGCAACTGGATTCTCAAATGCTAGAAATCAGGTAATTATAGCTTCTTCAGATGTAGTAGTATCAATAAGTGGGGGTGCAGGAACACTGTCTGAACTTGCATTTGCTTGGCAATTGAATAAACCCATTATTACAATTCGAGATACAGGTGGATGGTCTAATAAACTTTCAAACCAGAAAATTGATGATAGTAGAATCGATAAAATTAATACAGTTGATCAAGTCAGTGAAGTGTTAGATTTGATATCAATGATTTTGGAATAGAAATAGGTTTACAGCTAATTGACAAAAATTTTAAAGTGTTTCCCCTTATTAGTTAGTATGCTTATTTGCTTGTTCAAATTAGAAGACGTGGGACCTTCACTTGTTAATATGGTTTCAGATAAAAATGTTGAATTTGATGAATCAGTAGTAGAGAAATTTCGATTCTCAGGTTCCATTACCTATTCTTTAGTTTTTCAAGGAATGATATCAATTGAAGATTTTTCTGCTGAACTCTATGGACCTTTTCCATTCGCATTTTCTTCAGGATTTGTTCAATATGCATTTTCGTTTATTGCTGAGGATAAATCAATAAAAGATAAGAGAATGAAAAGTAGAACTCTGGGTTTAGTTTTAATGCTTGTTCCAGAGATGATGTCTAAAATTGATGATTTCAGAGAAGAATTAGCAAAAATACTACTATACAAGTTTCATAATATTAAGAAGATTAGCCAAGTCAATAAAACCTTTCTAGCAGGGATTATAAAAGACTATAATGACGTTGTGACAGATTTATTAAGCACACAACAAGCTGATATGCTTGCAGATCAGCTCATTAACTTTGTTCAGCAGAAGCCTTCAAAGAAAAGAAAAATGGTAGAAATTGGAATTATTTATCCAAAGGAATATATTGATTTGATTAAAAACTATTATGCATCTTTTATGTCCTCTTTACCATATGAGGAGTCTTCATATGGGGTAGAAGCAGCAAATATCAAAACGAAAAACTATTCTTTTAACTTCAAAAAAGATACTTTGGTTGATGAAACATTCTTAGCTCCTCTGGAAGCGTTAGTATTCATAGTTGATGTAGCAAATAAGACTTACAAAGAAGTTTATTCAATATTAGCGAATTTAAAAACAAAACCGAAAATTGCTTTAGTTGTCTCTTTACCTGAAAATATTGAGAAAGCTAGTACATCTTATGCAAAATTCTTCACAGGACTTCAAAATCACATAGAAGGTTTACCTTTCTTTTCTGCAAGTTTCACTTCAACTTATGATTTTAAATCTAAAATGTTAGAAGCAGTATTTTGGACACTATCTCCTTTAAACTAATACATGTCTGAATGATGTGTCAGAGAGAAATCTTCTCTGATGCAAGTTCTTCGATTTTTTCAACATTTATTTTAACCCCTATACCTGGTGAGTCTCCAGGGACATCTATTGTTCCATCACTATTCAGCTTGAAAATAGGATCAACAATATAATCTGTGTAATATCTTGCACTTTCACTGATGTCATTGGGAAGAGAAAAGGTTGATAAGCTAGCTACCGCAACATTCTTAGCTCTTCCAACACCAGTTTCTAACATACCTCCACACCATAATGGTGTCTTCAGTGTTTTAGCCAATTCATGGATTTTCAATGTCTCTGTGATTCCTCCAACTCTTGCTGGTTTCACATTAACAATCTTGCATGCATCAGCTTCTATAGCTACCCTTGCATCATCTACGCTTTTGATAGACTCATCAAGACAGATAGGTGTTGAGATCTCTTTCTGAAGTTTAGCATGATCTAGTATATCATAATACTGCAGAGGTTGCTCTATCATCATTAAATCATATTTATCAAGTTCAAGAAAAATATCCTTGTCTTTGAACCTATAAGCACTGTTTGCATCAACCATCAGAAGTATATCAGGAAAAACATCTCTTATTTGTTTGATTATCTCAACGTCCCAACCGGGTTCAATTTTTATTTTGATCCTCTGATAATTTTGTTCTACAGCTGTTTTGATTTTTTCCAAAAGAATATCAATGTTTTTTTGAATTCCGAGAGAGATACCAGAAGGAATAGATTCTTTAGATCCACCAATCAAATTCTTGAGAGATAAATCATTCAATCTTCCATAAAGGTCCCAGACTGCATCTTCTACACATGCTTTTGCCATTTGATTTCCTTTAATTTGACTAACTAATAATTGGTAATCTGTAGGATGTTCTAATTCTTCTTTTTTAATCCAAGGTGTGATATACTCACTGATTATATATTTACAGGATGCAATAGTCTCTCCTGAATACCAGGGACCATGTTCTGCAACACATTCTCCCCACCCGCTTTTACCTTCTGATTCCAATCTTATTAAAAGAATTTCACGTTCTTTTGTCACACCAAAACTTGTTCGAAAAGGGTGCTTAAGAGCCACTTTTACAAGAAATAAATTAGCTTTTTCTATCTTCATTCCATCACCTTTACTTTTTTGCAAATATAAGTCCTACTTATGATTAATTCCCATTCTCCTCTTTCTTCAAAATATGGAAGCATCTGATAATTTCAGTTTCTTTCTCAACAACAAAATCTATCGCTTTATAACCTTTATTGAAGTAAGTCTCAAAGGCAGTTCTAGTTTCTTTTCTCCATTGAATCAGCGATTCTTTATCTTCCTTCATCAATTCATTGAAATTTGATGGTATCTCGATAAACACAAATTGTGAATTAATTTCTAAATGTGTTTTTTTAACTGTTATTTTATTATTAGTTATTTGAGTTTCGAACACTTTACAATTACTTTCTAGAAGAAGTTCAGAAAAATTCTCAATTTTCCCTTGTATTCTTTTTTCAACATGTTTTGATCTAATATACCAATTACTGTAAAAACGATCTGTATCTATACCTTTGTTGAGAATATCTACCATCTCTCCCCAATAATTCCTTTTGTAAGTACTACATTCTACTCCTAATTTGTGTAGATTTAGATAGCAGTTTTTTGATTGTAGAGGGTCGAAAGTCCAGTTTATTAGATGATAATTATGTTTAAGAGCCCAATCCCTCTGAGCAAGTTTTAATTGTAATCCTATACCTTGATTCTGATATTCCTGTCGTACAGCATTATGGTGCGAATAAATAAAGAGACCATAAGGATCCTTATTTCCAACCCAACCCCAGCAATAGCCAATAATTTCATTATTTTTATAAGCTCCAATTACAACTCCTCCACTCTTTAAAGTAGCATATATTAGTCTCTTCGGAACTAGTTCCCTAGCAGGCATTCCCCAAGCGTCTTCCTGTAAATCTTCAAGAATATCATATTCAGAGAAATCTAGCATCTCCTTATATTCAAAATTGGTCATTGTTCTATTTGATTTGTTGAATGATAAAAATATTTTCCAATAAATCTATATTATTTGAAAAATAAAGAAAATTGTGAAAGAATTATTCTCCAAAAGTAATAGAAAGTACTTCTGGATTTGTTAGTAACTCAAAGGAGATTGATGTAAAGGCAACTGCAAGACTTCTGGGAGTGAATCCATCATCCTTTGTTTTTTCTTGTACGATGCTTGTAAGCTTGTGTGTTATTGCTTTCTTAGTTTCTTCAATGAAAATCTCTGGATTATCAATAAATTTGGTAAATTGCTCAATTTCGATTATAGGTAAAGACATTTGGGGATATTCCTCAAAAACCTCAAACCAAATATCGAATAAATATCTCAAATAATGATGTTGCTCATCCAGATCTTTTTTGCCAAATTCATTTACAGCTTTCCAATCTAGAATCATTTCAATATTACTCTCAATTTGCATTTTCCATGATTCATCAATTTCCTTTCCTACTTTCAATCTCTTTGATAAAGAATCTTGGAAAATTCTAAGAACTTTTTCCATTCTACCTTGAATGAAAGCAGGTTGAGTAGCGATCTCTTCTTCTGGTTCGAATCTGTCGATTTCCTCTTTTTGGATTACTTGACTGACTTCCACAGCGCTGGATAAAGCTTGATTTAATTGTGATAAATAAGGTTCTATAAGAATAGTATTAATCATGTCATAAAATATATCCTCTCCTTTAGAAATTGGATATTTTGAGATTGCTTTAGCATATAATTTTCCTGCTGATTCTGCACTCTCTATAATCTCACTTTGTTCAAGAGAGAGTTCTATAAAATATGCGAAAATTGCAGTTAAGAACCTCATATCAACTTCAAACTCTCCAACTTCAAAATGAAGATTTGCTTCAGATAATGCCGGAGAGAAATTTCGTTGAATCAACAAAGTCTCAATCACATCATTATGAATCCCTTTCTTTCTAAGATCTATAAAATTCTGAATGATAATCTCTGTTGACTTTTTTATTGATTTTAGTATATTGATAAAAGAAGCAAGTAGTCCTACGAATTCATCATCAGTACATGACATCTTTTTATCTGTCGCATTTAACAGACTAGAAATATCATCTGCAAAGAAATGAGGTTCATAACTTTTTAATATATCTTCTGTTATTATAATTCCAAAAATGGATAAAGCCATATCTTTCTTTTGAGGTGATAGAAAACCAATATCGGTTTTTAATTTTTGACGTATTTCATTGAGAAAGGTTGGTTGGGTTCTCACGAATTGTTTAATTTTTGAATCTAATTTTGAATACATATTACGAAATTGACTAATTATATCTACAACATCTTTAGGTGTGTATTTCATCTCAGAAATTTCTCTTACTTCTTCACTCATTTCCTGCACCTCTATGTTCTATAGCATGAGTATCCAAAAGTGATGGATATTTTTCGATATACTTTATTTTAACAAATGGCGTAACTTTCCACTTCTCTAAATCTGTTTTTCTAATTGTTTCTTCCCAAGCAGTCTGATCTGTTAAATTTGCGAAGATTGCATTCATTATCTTGTTTAGAGATTCTGAGGATATTAAACGACTATCACTGTATCTTGTATCAGTTATGAAACCAAAAATTAGTATTTCATCAGACTCTTGTTTCTTATAGCCAAATGTCAGGTCTATTATATCACTAGTTGCTTTTACTTGGAATTTAACTTTTGAAGGTACCGTGATTAGATTTGTCAGCTTTAGTACAGAAAATTGACTAAAAGGAGATAATAGTTCCTTTGGAATTTCAGATTTTTGCAAATATTTGAATAATCTTGATGGAGATTCAACATTATTCTCTCCTACGATTTCTACTAAATCTTCTGGGTAAACAAAAGAAATTTCTTCTAAATTTAAATCAGGAGGAATTAATACTAAATCTCCCCCACATTCACATTTTACTCCCTCTGGAGTTAAATCTTTAGAATAAATCCTCTGGCATTCTCCCATGCATTTCATTCGATCTTTAATTATTTGAGCTCTAACTAAAAATGCAGATGTTATCATAGGAGTAATTTCAGAATCTTCGCTCTTTTCTCTTAAACTGCCTTCTTCGAAGATTTGCCAATTATAAAATTTAGATAATTTCTCTAGATTCCTCTTTATTTCTATTTTCTGATTTATATCAGCAATAATTTCAGATTCTTTTTGAAATTCGGTTCTTCTAAAAACACCTGTTAATGATTGAGTTAAAGATTGGATTTCTCCAATTGCCCCCTCCAAATTTAAATCTACAAAGGGTCCAATAATTATGTTTAGAAGAGTAAAATCTCTCGTACTATTCCTAAGAACGTAGATTTTGTTGTTTATCTCTTCATCGATATTATCCACATTTACAAAAGCATATCTTGATGCTTTGAAGAGGATGTTTGATTCTGAAAACAAGTTATTAATATTGAGCTTTTCCAGATCCATCTCTCTTTTGGCTTTTATGGTGTCATCTGTGATTAGCTTTTTCCCTCCTATTATCTCGATTATCTGTGTGTTGATATCTAATTCCTTTTGAGGATAGCTAATTAGAAATACACTAAGGGTGTTATCCTTTAATTGATTCTCATTTTCCATCTTACAAACTCCTTTTTTTCGAGTTTATAACATTAATTTGCATTAATACTAATAATTGAATATACATTAAGATATATTTCAATTTTTACATAATCTCATCAATAATTGTTCATAACTAGTCATTTTTCAAGATTTATCTATTATCTTGTTCAATTGCAATTTCAGCCATTTTCTTGAATAGAGGAAATAGATTAACGTTATCCTTAGCAGAAACTTCGAAATATAATGTATTTAGTTGTTCAGCGTATTTCTCTGCATCTTCTATTGAAACCTCTCTATCGCTTTTTAGGTCATTCTTGTTACCAACTAAAACAATAGGAATCTCTCCAACTCCCTTTTTCAAGGTTTCAAGCCAAAAATCTAATTTATCAAAGCTCTCCTGACTAGTGATATCGAATACAATTGCTGCTGCTAATGAACCCTGAAAGTATGTAGGTAAAACTGGGAGAAACCTTTCTTGAGAACCTGAATCAGCGATGATGAGTTTTATTTCTTCACCTTCAATAATGGTATTCCAAATAAGAAAATTAGCACCTAAGGTTGGTTGGTGAACCGGTGGAAAGGAATTTTGAGCCTGTCTTAGTGCAATAGAAGTTTTGCCAACACCAGGATCACCACATAAAGATATCTTATAATTCTTTTGTGCCATATTGTATAAACATCACGTTTTCATCTGTTTTAAAGGCTTGTTATAAGGTAAAATCATATTCTCCATTCTACATGAAAAATAATTTATAATAATCAATACAATGCTTCTTGAGAAGTGATGGCAAACGAAGAGCAATGCGGAGATTATATTATCTATATGACCGACGATGATTTGTGGGAAGTTCGAAATTCAAAGACAGGGATAATTGTTGGGAAATTTAAGAAAAAGGATGAAGCATTGGAAAAAATTGCACTGATTCTTCAAGAAGATGAAGATAGGTTAGAATCAGAATCTGTATGCTGAGAATGATGGGTAAAATGAGAGGAGAACTATTTTTTTATAAAACATTTAGTGAAAAAATGATACTAGCCCCTACCTCACAGCTCATTTGGAAATTGAATGGAAATCTAAAATCATTTGAGAAAATAGATGAAGGTAAATATTCTCTTCTGGATTTCTGTAAACTAATGGAAGAAATCGATGATGATGAAGCAAGGGAATTTCAGACAGATCTTGCAAAACTGAATTCTTATGGTTTTTTTCAAGATAAAGAGACAAAAGTGAAAAAAATCTCTTCAAAAAATTTTCATAATATAGTTATTAATCCTACAACAACGTGTAATCTTGATTGTTGGTATTGTTATTCAAGAGAATTCAAAAAGAATAATGCGGAAGAACTTAGTTTAGAAGAAATCAAGAAAACTATACTGTATTTTGCTAATAGAAAAAAAGAAAATCAAAGTGAAACTTCACTATCAATTTCACTCTTCTATTTAAGTGAAATAACTCTCAATTTTCATATTTTTCTTAATATCAAAGCGTATATTGAGGAAATTAAACACAATTATGATTTTAATATATTTCTTTTCCCTCCTCCAACAAATTTACTAAAAATTGATCAGAGTTTTGTTGATTACATCAATGAATATGGCTTTTTGACTGTTTCAGTTGATTATAATAATACTAACCAAATTCAAGAAGTAAAGAAAAATATCAAAGCATTTGAAGATATTGTCATCAAGCATTGCATCGTTCCTTTACATTCTGGAATGAATAATCTGCTTGAAATTTACAGAAGTTTCATGGAAGTTTTTGATTTTGTATCTCTTAGGCCTGTAAGAGTAGGTGAAAACTCAAAAATTCCTTGGAGAATAGAATCAATGAAAACTTTTGACAATGAATTGAATGTTCTTTGTAATCAACTTTTTGAAATGGGAGATGAAGAGTTAATTACTTTCCTTCTTTCCTTAGGACCCTCCGATTACTTCAGTAGGTATATACAACGTATAATATCAAGAAAAAAATCTATTAACAGGTGTTCTGCTGGAATTAAAGCATTAGCAGTAGGACCTGATTCAAAATTCTACCCTTGTTCAGGTTTTATTGGTAGGGAAGATTTCGTATTTGGCACAGCGAAGACAGGAGTAAATATGAATTTGATCTCGAAATATCAGAACAGTGTGACTTCAAATACTCAGTGTAGAGATTGTTCTATAAAATACTACTGTGGAGGATTCTGCGAGGACTGGAAACAGATGATGGGCAAGAAGCAGGAAAGACAACAAATAGAATGCAGTATCAACCATGTTTTCTTCAAAAATAGTTCCTCTTTTGTTATTAAATTACTGGAAAAGGGATCCTATATTCTTACCACTTTTATAAAAGAAAAAGGGATAGACTTCAAGTTGTCTTATCCGTTGAATTTTGATGATTTTGTTTCTTTTTTTTCAGCTACAAACTAAATCAACCATGGGAATAGTGTTGGGAAATCTGCTCCACCGAAATAAGTGATTGAGAATAGATTCATTATTACCATGAATCCCCAACTAAGAAGGAACCATAGCAATAGAGTACCAGTAGCAGCATACACAGATCTTCGTTCTGAGATACCTCCAAGAAGGACCCATAAACCCCAACAGATTAAGAAGAACAGTATTCCAAATACGATTATCGCTGCACTTCCCATCACAAGAAATGTAAACCCAAAAACCCAAATCAGTGAACAAATAACAGCCATGATTAGGTTTATCCAACTCCATTTACTTGCTTCGCGTCTAAACATTATTGATGATAGTATTGCTGCTGCGATGTAAAAGAAAACTATGTTTACAAGTATTACTACAAGTGTATGAACATCTACAGCCATGAAGATGTTTTAAAGTAACAAATAAATAAAAGTTTCCGAAGAATGCGTAACATTAACAAATGTGAAATTCCATCTTATTATTGATGGTCTTTTCTAACGAGAAAGAAAACAAATCGAAGATTTGTTCAATTTGCAAAGAGGAAAAGAATGTAGCTTCAACCTTATCGGTTTGTAAGGAATGTTTGAAGAATAATTTTGAAGAAAGCCAAAC
>JAGLTB010000056.1 GCA_023270155.1 Candidatus Heimdallarchaeota archaeon
GTGTGCATTATGTCATCATAATTGTGAAATCGGAAAAAATGAAGTGAGCTTTTGTGGTTTGCGATATAACAAGGATGGAAATTTTATCTCAATGACTAGCACAGAAATCGGTGTACTAGATTACTATCTTGATCCTTTACCTTGCAACTGCTGTGCAGCTTGGTTTTGTCCTGCTGGAACTGGAGCTGGGTATCCTCAGTTTGCAGCAAAGAAAGGTAAAGAAATAGGATATCATAATCTGTCTATTTTCTTTTATGGATGCTCGTTTAATTGTCTATTTTGTCAAAATCAAAACCATAAAAGTGTAAAACTGGGTTCAAAAGTATCTACAGAAAAACTTGTTGAAGTTTATAAGCAAAACAATAGTATTTCATGTGTTTGCTTTTTTGGTGGGTCACCTGAACCTCAATTTAATTTTGCTATAAGTACTTCAGAAAAAATACTTGAAGTTGCTAAGAAAGAGAATCGTATAGCAAGAATCTGTTGGGAATGGAATGGTTTTGGTAATAGAAATTTTGTAAAGAAAGCTGCTGAATTATCATTAATCTCTGGTGGGAACATTAAGTTTGACTTAAAAGCTTGGAATCCTTACGTTCATGAAGCTTTAACCGGTGTTAGTAATGAAGAAGTTTTGAAAAATTTTGAATTTGTTGGGAAAGAGTTCTTTGCACAACGTCAAGATCTACCTGTTCTGAATGCAACCACATTGCTAGTACCAGGTTATATTGATGAGAATGAAGTAGAGAATATTGCTGCTTTTATTGGGTCAATTAATGATAATATCCCTTACTCACTACTAGGATTTTATCCACACTTCTGGTTCAGTGATATGCCCTTAACGAAAAGAAAACATGCTGAAAGATGTTTCAATGTAGCGAAAAAACATCTTAATAATGTCAATATAGGAAATACGCATCTTTTGGTTTAGAGTTCGATTTTAAAAAAATGACTCAAACATGAATTGCTGCAATCGCTATTTCCAAAACCAACAATAGGAATAAGTCCCTTCAATTTCTCAAGTTTTCCAGAGATTAAGCACTCTGATTTTTCATAAAGAAAAGCAGCAACACCGTAAACTGTACAGTTTTCAGTACATGTGATTTGATCTATGTGCCAGTGCTGTTTTTTGTTTCTTCGTAGGTGTCGATGAATTCTAGATGAAAGACCTCCTGCACCAAAAGCACTACCTACATACATGTAGAATCCTTTTTGAAGAGTAAGAATTCTTTCTTTTATTCCAATTTCCAAGCTGTTTGTTAATTCCAAATAAAGAAGATAAGTACCATTAAGGTCTTGTGTGAATTCAATAACTGCTCCTCGTAGAATATCTATCCCTCTTCTAGTTTAGAAGCTCTTTCCCAGCTGCTTAATGCTTTTTCCATTTCACCTAAATCTTCATAAATATCTCCAATCATTTGGAAGAGTTTGCTGCTCTCTGGATTATATCTAAGTGATTCTTGTAAGAATGTTAGTGCTCTATCATTATTTTTTGAAGCCCAGTATAATGATGCTAGGGAGAGAGATGCATCTTCAAAACTGGGGTCACGCTTTAGACATTCTTCATAATTTGTGATTGATTCTGCTATATTTGCATCTGCTGCATAGATTTTTGCAAGATAATAATACCCTAATACATTGTCCGGATCAATTTTCAAAACCTCAACAAAAGCTTGAATAGCGTGAGTAAATTCCTGCTTTGCTTCATATGTTTTTCCTAATTGGAACCATGCTGGGATGCTGGAAGGATTTGCTTCTGATGCTTTCCTAAAATACTCCTCTGCACGATCAAAATTATCTAAATCGAAATAAACTTCCCCTATTTGGACTAGTATTTTTACATTTGTTGGAGATAGTTCCTCAGCTCTCATCAATTTATTCCAACATTCAATCTCGTTCCCCATTTTTTGATAGATGGATCCAAGCAAGCTTAGCACTAATGCATCTTCCTCATAATCAAGATAATTCAATAGAGATTGTGTAGCTTTAACATATTTGCCAGTTTGATAGTATAATTCCCCTAATTTAAACCAAATATTGAACCTTTTAGAATCTACTTCAGTAACCTTCTTCCAGGAAATTTCTGCTACTTCATAATTCATAAGCGCAAAATATGTGTCACCCATTAGTTCCAAAGTATCTAGATTTTCTGGTGCTAGCTCCAATGCTCTTTGAAGATAACTCAGAGAAGTTTGAGGATTATCCATCAAGAGGTATAACTCACTTAAACTATTGAAAATCTCATAATGATCTTCAAAATCAGACATTCTTGCTTCTATTTTATCTATTGCTTCTTGGATTTTGTTTTCAATGATCAGATCTTCTATCATGTGAAGTAATTCTGCAAGCTGCGGATTATTAGACATTGTGAATTTATCTCAGTCTAATCCTTAAGAATATTTTGTAAATAAACTACTCAACTGGGAGAATTAAGAAAGAGTTTAAATTATACGAAGTTTAAAATTAATATTGATGTTCCAAGTCATTGCTCGTCGTGATGATAACATTGGGTATCATATCTATCTATCTGACATGCCATCAGAATTAACAGAAGACTCAATTGTTTTTATGCCTGAACTATCAACTAAAGAACATCATCATGTTAAGTATGTGTCAAAATACACTCATACATCAGGAAATATTATTGTCAAACTAGTAAGAAGCGATGGAATGGATCCATTTGGAAGACCCAAATCACTATCTCATGGTCTTGTTATTCCCTCTGAAGAATTCAATCTTAATTCCTTGAAGTATTATTCTTCTCCTTTAGTTGAATCAAATTTCTTTGATAATGTGGATTCTGAACCAGGATTATTAGATTTGAGCAATTTTAAAAAATCGGAAAACAAAATTCTTGAAAAAATTGATATGAAGAAACTAAGAGAGATAATTGTAGCTGCAATGATCGAACCCAAAGTGATTTTGCAACCAAATCTAAAAAATGAGGATTTAACTAGTTTAGCAAGTTTGATTGACAAAGCAATCCCCTATGAAGCCTCATATGATTTTTCTTTGATTACCTATTCGGATAGAAGCTGCAATGAGTTTCTAATTCATAATGTTTTATACTTTTTTTCTGAAGAAAATAAGATACAAGAACACATCGATGTCAAAAATATAAGCTCAAAGGTTAAAGATATTGCAAAGGAAGAGAAAGATTACTTGGATAACTATATTGAGATGATTATTCAAGAAGATTATGAGAATCTTCTTCAAGAACATGCTAAATGGGTAATTGGAATGAATTATGAAGATCACAAGGAGTTACAAAAGCATTTTACAAAAAGATATCAGCTTGATATCCCCTTCTCTAGAAGAAACAAGTTTCATGCTCAATTTGTGAAATCTCTCTCTGTATTTTATACTTAATTATTAAAAAAAAGTAAAACTTTTCAATGATTCTAAAGTTTTAGACTATTATATTTCTCCAAGACATTGAGATACATTTCTTCACATTTTTCTTCGGATAATCCTGATATAGCAGTTTTCATTCTATCTGAAATTCTTAGTACTAGTTCCATTAATCGATCTCGGAACTCAGGAATTGGATGTGTATAATAAAGAAATTTATACCCTCCTCGTTCTAAACTAACTTTTTCTTTTTTTACAGCACCTACATCCATCAATCTCTGAATGGATCTGACTATAGAAGCTCTGTCTTTTCGAATTATTTTTGTAATTCCTTTAACATCAACTGGTTTGTTATGATTTATACAAACCATTACTTCCAATTCATTATCTGTTAAACCGAAGAGAGCTCTTACTATATCAAAACAAGTTAAATCATCAGAATCAAAAGAAGAAAGAGGGAATGACATTTTTTTCCACTCTAAAAAGTATATACAACATCAGCTTTGAGGGATTCAGTTACTAAGAACATTCCTCCGACGATATCATCAACTTCATCAATGAAATCTTCACGTGAAAGGTTATACATCTCTAATACTGGACTACAGACATATATCTTAACACCTTCTTCTTTGGTTTCACGTAAAGTCTCAATATAAGGATTCTTGCCTTTCATAGGAAATAAGTTTTCAGGTACACCTTTTTTCAACAGAAGTCCTGCAGACATTGTATATAACAGCATAACTTCAGCATCAAGAGCTGCTGCCATTGTTGCAAGATGTAAGGGGGGTTCGAGTCTTTCCTTATACTCTTCCCCATGAGTTATGACAAAAACTACTTTCTGCTCTGGCAATAGAAACACCTAAAAGTATAATGTTATATCTGCACCTGAAGCAAATTCTAAGAAAGTTGCAGCACCACCAACTTCACAATCGTCTATCAATTGCTTTCTCTTAATCTTCATTACATCCATAGTCATTTGACATGCAATGATTTTTGCTCCGGATTCTATTGTAAGATCCATTAATTCCTGCAATTTTGCAACGTTTGCACCTTTCATCCAGCTTCTCATCATCATTGTAGCCATATCAGTCATACCAGGTATAACACCAACTATCTGAGGTATTGGCATTGGCATTGCTGTTTGTCCAACTGGAGTTACTTTAAGTTTGTTCAGTTTCTTTTTCTTCAACATGTTTAATCCAAAGAATGTGAAGAAAATTCCTACTTCATAATCCATAGCTGCAGCAGTAGTAGCAAGGATTAATGGAGAATAAGCACCTGCAATATCTGCTTTTGATGCTATCATAGCTATTCGTTTTTTCTTTTCTGACATTTTTTTTCACCTATTTTATTCTCTTAATTACGTAACGGTATATTCCACCCTCTTCAGAGTTAGCAACTAGTTTATTTCCTGTAGCACTAGTCCATGCTTGAAAATCAGCAACTGAACCTGGATCTGTAGAAAAGACTTCTATGTTTTCTCCAACAGAAATCTCCATTATAGCTTTCTTTGTCTTGAGAATTGGAAGAGGACAGCTTAAACCTTTAGCGTCAAGAGTTTTTGCGATTTTTATATCACTCATTTTATCACCAACATCAACAACCATTGATTAGAAATTTCATCTAAACAGATCATCATTCTGTGCTCTATTTCTTATCACTCAGTGAAGCTTTTCTACGAAGTATTTGTCATAACCTTCTTCATGTACTAAGTCGAGGAGTTTATGTTTTGCTTTTTCAACCCAAGCAGGAACATCAGTTCTAGTTCCTTCATCTGAGCTAAGCAAAAGTACGATGTCTCCAACTTCTAGTTGACGAATTGCCTTAATTAATCCCATAAGGGGACCTGGGCAAAAAGCTCCTCTTTCATCAATTTCTTCTGCTACTTCATATTCCATCGTTATTCACCATGTTTCGGTTGTGATGAGTTTAGCAGAACGGCTCACAACCGATATATAAGCATTTTGTTTTTTAGAAGGTGTCTCTTTAATTTTCGGGAATATCTTTTTATATGTGTATTAGTTCCCACACCGCGAACGGTTGTCGATGTAGTTTGTTTCTAAATCGTTCTAGAACGAACTTTCAGTGAATAACCGGTGAGAATATGATAGCAGTAGTATGGATTAGTTTGATAGTCGCCGCTATATTGGCTTCAAGTTTTATTTCATTAAGGATAATTTCTAAATTTGGAGAAGAAGAAAGGATCATTCGACCTGATCCTGAATTAACTCAATTATTTATTGATGAGATATCTCTTATTCCAAACGGTGATAGAATTTTAGAATGCATACAGTGTGGTATCTGCTCAGCTAGTTGTCCTGTTTCCTTTGCAATGGATTATACTCCCAGACAAATCTGGGAACTTCTAAGATCTGGACAATTAAAAAAAGCACTAGATAGTCATACAGTATGGTTATGCTCTTCTTGCTATAAGTGTGCAGTAAGGTGTTCAACTGGAATACCTTTTACTGATGTAATGTATGGCATCAAAAGACTTGGAGTTAAGGAGAAATTGAATAAGAAAGGAATTAGTGGTCCAGTTTGGTCAAACACCTTTCTAGGTAATGTGCGTCGATTTGACAAAATTACTGATATTGCAGTAATGTTACAATTTATGATGAAGAAACAACCTTTGAGGATTTTAACTATAATTCCAGAATCACTGAAAATGTTTTTCAAAGGGAGAGTATCAATTATTGGGATACTATCACTCTTTCCTAAGGCATTCAAATCCACCTATAAAAGCTCTGATGTTAAAAAGATGCTAGATTGGATAGACAAAAATGTTGAGGTGGAATAAAATGGCAGAATCACAAGTAAGACTCAATTATAAATACTATCCAGGATGCGCTTTAGATGGTATTCAAAAAGCTTATAGAATGTCAACAGAGGCAGTAGCTAAGAAACTAGGTATAACTCTGAATGAAATGAAAGATTGGAACTGCTGTGGTGGTCCTTCAGTTATTGCAGTTGACGAGATTAAAGCATTAGCACTTTCTGCAAAAAATCTAGCTATGGTACAGAAAGAAACTGATCAACTAGTTACACCTTGTAATACATGTTTTGGTACTTTGAAAAAAGCAAATAATTACATGGATTATAACAAAAAAATCTATGACGCTGTAAATGGTGCATTAGGTGAAATCGGTCTCTCTTATGAGCCACATTCTGTAACTGTGAGACATTTTGTTGATATCTTGTTCAATGATTATGGTGTTAATAAACTAAAATCAAAAGTAACAAGACCTTTAACTGATATTCGGGTTGTCCCATTTTATGGTTGTCATTTCTCTAGACCTTTTGGAGAACATGATGATGTAGAAAATCCCCAGAAAATGGACGAGTTAATTAAAATTACAGGAGCGGAATGGGTTGATTTCCCGATGAAGTATACTTGTTGTGGAGCAACTCTGAACGTTTCAGATAAAAACATCGGTTATCGTTTGCTTCATGAAATTTTGCGAACAGCAAAAGAAGTAAAAGCTGATTGTATTGTTACAGCTTGTCCTCTTTGTCAAACAAATCTTGAGATGTTTCAAAGAGTAGCGGGGAACAGATTCGGAGAGAAACATAAGATTCCTGTGATATACATTACACAACTAGTAGGCTATTCACTAGGAATTTCATCCAAGGATCTTATGTTGAATAAAGTCCTTGTTAAGCCAAAGGTGATATTAGCAAAGAAATGAGATGATAAAATGAGTACAGAAGAAGAAAAACCAAGAATAGGCGTTTTTATCTGCAAATGTGGTAAGAATATAGCTTCGAAAGTAGCTGTTGAGAATGTTGCCAAATATGCAGAAGATCTAGAGAATGTTGAATTTAGTCAGATAAACACTTTTACCTGTTCTGCTGTTGGACAAGGAGCAATTGAAGAAGCTGTCAAAACTCATAATCTTAACAGAGTAGTAGTAGCCAGTTGTTCTCCAACAATGCATGAAAGTACATTTCAAACTGTAACAGAAGAAGCAGGTTTAAACAAGTACCAATTTCAGATGGCTAATATCAGAGAGTTTGCTTCTTGGGTTACAAAAGATCCAGAACAAGCAACAGAAAAAGCAAAACGGTTAATAAGCGGAGCTGTTGCACGAGTTGGATATCATGAACCTTTGGAAGAATCAATCGTTCCTATCAATCCAAATACACTAATTATCGGAGGAGGAATTGCAGGTATTTCTGCTGCTCTTAAAATTGCGGATGCTGGGCATAGAGTGTATCTCGTAGAGAAAACTCCATCAATTGGAGGAAGAATGGCGCAACTTGATAAAACATTTCCTACATTGGATTGTGCAGCTTGTATTCTGACACCAAAGATGGTTGATATTGGAAAACACCCAAATGTTGAACTTCTTTCATATTCAGAAGTTGTTTCTGTCGATGGATATGTTGGTAATTTCCAAGCTAAGATCAGGAAGAAACCACGCTATGTTGATATGGAAAAATGTACAGCTTGTGATGATTGTAGTGACGTTTGTCCAGTTTTAGTTCCAGATGAATTTAATGAAGGTTTATCAATGCGAAGGGCAATCTACGTACCTTTTCCTCAAGCTGTTCCTCAAAAATACACAATTGATAAGCATTCTGACAGATCTCCTTGCAGAGTAAGTTGTCCAATAGATAACAATCCTCATGCATATGTAAGGTTGATAAGTGAGCAGAAATATGATGTTGCATTATCAAAGATTCGAGAAGCGAATCCATTTCCTTCAATATGTGGACGTGTATGTGAGCATACATGCGAGGATGTCTGTAAACGAGGAGAATATGATGACCCAGTAGCTATTATGTCTCTCAAAAGATTTGCTTCTGATTACTTCAGAAATAATGAGGATCCTGTTGAAGTTATAACTCCAACCAGAAATGAGAAAGTTGCTATAATTGGTGCTGGTCCTTCTGGTTTAACTTGCGCAAACAACCTACTGGAAAAAGGTTATCCAGTTACTGTTTTTGAGCAATCTGATAAACCTGGAGGATTGATGACTAGTTGTTTACCTAGCTACCGAATTCCAGAAGAAGTTGCAATGTATGATGTTAAAAGAATATTGGATCGCGGAGCAAATTACAAAAACAACACGAAAGTTGGTAAGGATATTACTCTAGAAGATTTACAAAAAGAATATCAAGCTATATTTGTTGCGATAGGAATGCAAAATCCTGCAAAACTGGATTTACCAGGAATTGACCTAAAAGGTGTTCTATATGGTTTACCTTTCCTCAAGGAAGTAAAAACAGGAAATAAACCTAAGGACTTGGGAAATAAAGTTATTGTAATAGGAGGAGGAAATGTAGCTATTGATTGTGCAAAATCTGCTTTAAGACTTGGTGCAAAAGAAGTAAATGTAGTTTGTCTGGAATCTAGAGATCTTTCATGCGACGATGCAATGCCTGCTCATGAATGGGAGATAGAAGATACTGAAGAAGAAGGAATAAAAATCCATACCTATTTAGGTCCTGAAAAAATACTGGGAGAGGATGGAAAAATCAAAGGAATGGAAACAAAAGTATGTGTTTCAGTCTATTCAGAAGATGGAAGTTTTCATCCATTATATTCAGGAGAAAAAGGTCCCACATTAGAAGGTGACACAGTAATCATTGCTATAGGCCAACGTACAGATTTAACTGGATTTGAGAGCTTAGAAACTGGAATTGCAGGAACATTGAAAGCAGATAACATCACTTATGAAACAAGTCAACCTGGAATTTTTGCTGGAGGAGATATTGTTTTTGGTACTCCATCCGTTGTTAATGCTGTAATGGAAGGTACTGAAGCAGCGATATCCATAGATCGTTTCCTCAACAATGAAGACTTAAAAGCTGGTAGAATAAAAGACATGAGCAAAGTTGAAATTGTAGATAGAGATGTAGAAATCAAATCAAGAGTAAGAATGTCCAAAGCACCTGTGGCTGAAAGGATTAAAGACTTCCGTGAAATAGATTTAGGTTACTCTGAAGAAGAAGCAATCACAGAAGCTGAAAGATGTATTTCTTGCGCGGTGTGTTGTGAATGTTTGGAATGTGACATAATCTGTGAACCAAAAGCAATTGATCATACACAGAAAGAAGAGATATTAGAAGTTGATGTAGGTGCAATTGTAGTAGCAACAGGTTTTGATGGATTTGATGCAACAAGAAAACCAGAATATGGTTATAAGAAATATCCTAATGTTATCACATCTCTTGAATTCGAGAGATTGTCAAGTGCAAGTGGTCCAACAGAAGGGGACCTTATAACTAAAGACGGAAGACCAATTGAAAGTGTAGCAATCATTCACTGCGTTGGAAGCAGAGATATAAACACTAACCAACATTGCTCAAGGCTTTGTTGTATGAATGCATTGAAAGATGCAAATATCATCAGAGAAAAGCTCCCAGATTCAACTGTTTATGAATTCTATATAGATATTCGAGCTGCAGGAAAAGGATACGAAGAATATTACCAGAAAATGCTGAGGAGTGATATTCGAATTATTCGAGGAAAAGTAGCTGAAATAACAAACATTCCTGATACAAAAGAAGATGAAGGCAAACTAATCGTAGTTGCAGAAGATACCCTCATAGGGGCAATATTGAGAGTCCCTGTTGACTTAGTCATCCTCATGGTGGGAATAGAACCAAAGAAGGATGCAAGAGATCTTGCGCACATACTTCATCTACCTTGTACAGAGGAAGGTTTCTATGTTGAAAGACATCCAAAATTAGCTCCTACTGACACAGTTATTGAAGGAATCCATGTTGCTGGAACTTGTCAGTTCCCAAAAGATGTTCCTGACTCAGTAGCTCAGGGAGAGTCTGCAGCAGCGTCTGTTCTCTCGAAAATATCACGAGGAGAATATGTTACAGAGCCAACTAAAGCACATATTGAAGATGACTTATGTTCTGGATGTCGAAATTGTATCGGTCTCTGCCCCTACTTAGCTATTAGCTTCGATGAAGAAAAGGAAATAGCTCACATTGATACCGCGGTTTGTGCAGGTTGTGGAGTTTGCGTTGCAAGCTGCCCATCAGGAGCAATTATACACAAAGGCTATACAGATGAACAAATCTTCGCAGAAATTCAAGGAGTTCTAACAGATTAGGTGATAAAAATGGTAGTTACAAAAGAAGAAAATGTAAAACAAACTGATTGGGAACCAAAAATTATAGGCTTCCTTTGCAAGTGGTGTTCATATTCCGCAGCTGATTTGGCTGGAATTAGTAGAATGGATTACCCACCTAATGCTATATTTATAAAAGTACCTTGTTCAGGAAGAGTTGATCCAACTTTTGTATTGAAAGCTTTTGCAGATGGTGCTGATGCAGTTTTTATAGCAGGATGTCATCTTGGGGATTGTCATTATATCGAAGGAAACTATAAAGCTATGAGAAGATATGAACTACTTAAAGCAACCCTTAAACAAATGGGATTAGATGAGAGAAGATTCCGTTTAGAATGGATTTCTTCATCAGAGGCTAAGCATTTGAAAGTATTTGTCACGGAATTCACTGAACAATTAAAGGAACTTGGACCAATAGAATTACCTACATTGGCACCCTTAGCAAAGGAGGAGATTTAACATGAGTGAAAAACTAAAAATAGCCTTCTACTGGGCTGCAAGTTGTGGTGGATGCGAAGTAGCAGTCTTAGACATTGATGAGAAAATTCTAGATGTAGTAGCAATAGCTGATATTGTTTTCTGGCCTGTTGCAATTGATATCAAATATAATGATGTAAGAGCAATGGAAGACAAAAGCATAGATGTTACATTCTTTAATGGTTCTATTCGAACTGAAGAAAACGTAGAATTAGCTAGACTTCTAAGAGCAAAATCTAAAGCTCTAGTAGCTTTTGGTTCTTGTTCTTGTTCTGGAGGAGTAATAGGTTTAGGAAATCTTTCTACTAAAGAAGAGTTGTTACATAGAGCGTATAATACTAGTGATTCAACTGTAAATCCTGATCAAGTACGACCTCAATTACAGTATAAAGAAGTACATATCCCTGATGTGTTAGAGAGTAATTATGCTCTAGATCAAGTCGTCGATGTTGATTATTATTTACCTGGATGTCCACCAAAAGATACTCTTGTCTGGAATGCAATTGAGGCAATAGCAACTGGACAACTTCCAGAGGTAGGGGCAGTACTTGCTCCCAATCTGACAGTATGTCATGATTGCCCTCGAGAGAAGCATGATGAGAGGACGATTAAGGAATTCAGAAGAATCTATGATTTCCAACCTGATGAAGTAAAATGTCTTCTAGAGCAAGGTCTAATTTGTATGGGACCTGCAACGCGATCTGGATGTGATGCTTCTTGCGTTTCGGTGAATATGCCCTGTCGAGGATGTATGGGTCCAACTGATCAAGTATTTGATCAAGGAGCTAAAATGATTTCTGTTTTAGGTGGATTAATAGATTCTGATGATCCTGAAGAAGTTAAAGAGATAATTAGCACAATTGTGGATCCAGTAGGAACTTTGTATTATTTCGGAGTATCCAAATCTCTAATAAAACAGAGTGGTGTTAAAAAGGAGGTAAGACAATGACAGAAAAACCAGTTAAACGAATTACAATAGATCCTGTTACCCGATTAGAAGGTCATGCTAAAATAGATATGATTCTTGATGACTCTGGTAAAATACAAGATGTTTATTTGCAAGTACCTGAATTTAGAGGATTTGAAAAATTCTGTGAAGGAAGAAGAGTAGAAGAGCTACCTAGAATAACTCCAAAAATTTGTGGTGTGTGCCCAATGGCTCATCACATGGCATCAGCAAAAGCATTAGATCAAGCTTTCGGAGTTGAACCAACATCTGTAGCTCATAAACTCAGAGAACTAATGTACAATGCTTATGTCTTTGAAGATCATACCTTAGGATTTTATTTCCTACAAGCTCCAGACTTTGTTGTTGGACCTTCTGCTCCAGCTGCTGAACGAAATATATTAGGTGTAATTGATAGAGTGGGAGTAGACACTGCAAAAGAAGTGATCAAGCACCGAGCATATGGTCAACAAATGCTACAAATTTTAACCGGAAGTAAAATCTTTCCTGCAGCTGCAATACCTGGAGGAGTAAGTAAAGGCTTATCAGAAGAAGATAGAGATAAGATGATTCCATGGGCAGAAAGTGGAATTGAATTTGCTAAATTCACTCAACAAATCTTTCATGATGTTGTTCTAGAAAACAAAGATTATGTTGATGTTATTGTATCTGATATCTATAATCTCGTTGCTTACAACATGGGTCTTGTCGACAAAAACAACAAAGTTAATTTTTATGATGGACCTATACGAGTAACCTCTCCTGAAGATAAGGAATTCGCAAAATTTGAACCAAAAGATTACTTGCAGCATATAGCTGAAGTCCCCGTACCTCATAGCTATGTAAAAAGAACCTATCTAAAGAAACTAGGTCCTGAAGATGGTTTATACCGTGCAGGTCCATTAGCTAGGTTAAATGCTTCTGATGGTATGGCAACACCTTTAGCTCAAAAAGAATATGAAAAATTCTATAGTGTATTAGGAGGAAAACCTGCTAATCAAACGCTTGCTTACAACTGGGCTAGAGTAATTGAACAGCTTTATGCAGCAGAGAGAGTACTTGAACTACTGAATGATTCTGAGATTACAAGTGATGATTTCAGAACACTAGCAACTGAAACGCCTACCGAAGGTGTAGGAGTAGTAGAAGCATGCAGAGGAACTCTTTATCATCACTACAAATGTGACGAGAAAGGACTAGCAAAGGAAGTAAATCTTATCGTAGCAACAACTAATAATAAATTTGCACTTGAGAAATCAGTTGAAAAAGCTGCAAGAGGTTTAATAAAATCTGAACAACCTGACCAAGGAATACTAAACATGGTTGAAATGGCATTTAGAGCATACGATCCTTGTATGGCTTGTGCTACACATTCTCTACCAGGTAAAATGCCAATAATTATTAATCTCTTAGATAAGAATAAAAACATAATTCGAAAAATACAAAGAGAGTAATTTTCTTTCTTTCTTTCTTTTTTTATTTTATAAATTGTTAATAGAATTGAAAAGTGAAATTTATTAAGGATGAAATCATTCTTTAGTCAATGAGAATAAGAACAATTCTGAAAACCTTAATCTTAATTGTCTTGATTACTAACTTACAATCAAGCAATGTAACATCATTTAATACTGATGTTGTCAAGGAACAGAATTATACTTCTTATATTTGGCTATGGGAAGAATTGAATGGAGCTCCAGGTAATATACCAGGAGAAGATGTGGTATTCTGGGGTGATAACCTAGGACCTTATCACAATTATACAGAAATGGTAAATAAATTAGAATTTTTAAACGAAAGTTTCCCAGAAATTGTTGATTTGTTCTCACTTGGAAAGACATGGAGTGGGAATGAGATATGGTGTGTAAAACTAACAAATGAAACAGTAACGACTGCAAAATCTGAATACTATGTTGTAGGTAATCACCATGCACGCGAATTAATCTCTGTAGAAAATTCACTCTATTTTCTAGATAGAATTATCTATGAAACACAATTTGGTAATTTCACTAATCTTCTATCAAACATGGAATTATATGTTATACCAATGTTAAATCCTGATGGTTTATCGATAATACATAACTATCCCCCACAAAGAAAAAATATCAGAGAAATTGATGATGATGGAGATGGAACTATTATAGATGAGTACGAGATAGTATACTTTTGGAATACAACAACTGAAACATCTGAAATAATGGAAATAGATCTTGATGGGGATCTTTTAAGAGGAGAGGATCTACCAGGAGGTGTAGATTTAAACAGAAATTATATAGCTTTTTGGAATGTTTCAGGAGGTTCTTCTCCCAATAAAATAGATTCAACTTATCGAGGTGTATTGCCTTTTAGCGAGAATGAAACGCAGATTATGAGAGATTTCATGCAAGAACATTTCTTCAACTTTGCAGTGAGTCTTCATAGTGGAATCCAAGCAATTATTTCTCCTTGGGGTTATAACGGTTCATACCCTATTGCTGAAGGAGCTGAATTTATCGCTCTTCTTTCAGAGTTAAAAAGCATTACATCTTTACCTTCATGGGAAGAAATCCCTGGAAGTTATAATGCTTCTGGGACTTGGGACGATTATTCTTACTTATATCACAATATCATGTGTTTCACACTGGAAACATATAGTGGTTTTCCATCAGGTTCATTCTTTGATGATTATAATCCTTCTGGTAACGAAATATTAGCAAATTGTGAAATGGTTTTTCCAGCTTTAACTTATCTTGCTTCAGAACCTCAGCTAACTTACTCAAATACACCTCCATCTCTTGTTGTTACAAATCCATCCAAAGTGAATCAAGTGTTTGATAACTATACAATTAGGTGGTCTATGTCAGATGCTGAAGATGATCCTCTAAACTGTTCAGTACTTGTTTCTGGAAATGGTTGGAATTGGGCAGTACTAGCTTCAAATATAATGGGAAGTACATCGTTGTTCTGGGATGTTAAAGATCTTACACCAGGATCATATTATTTGAAAGTTGCAGTTACAGATGGGGAAAATTGGATTTCTGATGTAAGTGATATAAAACTAAATGTAAAACAAGAACCTCCCAAATCCAGAGCTTCTTTCTGGATTTTAGCAGTATTTATAGGAGGTTCTGCGGTTGTGTATCTCTTTTTCTATATTAGAAAAACGAAAAAAATAGGAAAAGATTGGGAACCTGATTCATATAAAGAATCTCAAGCAAAAAAGAATAAAGAATAATTCATTTTTAATATCTCTGCAACTAGCAAATTTTTTAAAGAAGGGAACGAACTAAGTATTATTAGTGGAAAGGTTCAAAGGGGTTTGAATGTATATCTATATCAAGTACATTGCCGCTATTGCTTTAATTTGCGGTGGTTTCATAACGATTTACTGGGGAAGGAGAAGACAGAATCCCTTTTATCTATCATGGTCGTTATTTTTAATCTCCTACGGAATTTTCTCAATAGTTGACACTTTAGAAAGTATATATGAGACAATTCTTCTTTACCGAATCTTATTGATTTTTCAATCTTTTGCTTGGATCTCTCTATTTGCCGCAAGCCTGGAACAATCAATGATTACAACTTCAAGAGCAAGTAGAATTGTTGCTCTTAGCTTAGGAATTTTTGTCTTGTACTTCATAATTATTCCTCTAAATCCCACTGTTACTGAATTCAAGACTCTAACAATTTCAATCTACAACAAAATATATACAGATATTTATGGTTTCATTTTTGCTTTTTGTGTCTTAATTAGTGCCTTTCTTCTGATAAATGTGTACAGAAGGTATATCAAATTAGCATCTATATCAAAGAAAACACGGTTGAAAGTTAAAAGAGATGTTACTTTAGTTTTTATTTTGATGATAATAGGTCTAGCATTTCTAGTTTTAATTAGACGTAGACTGGTAGAGAACAATCTTGAATATTTTGAGTTAATTGATGTAATCTATTCGTTTGTAGTTGTTCTAATAGTAGCATTGTATCAAAGTCAATCTATGTCGCATGGAATAGAAGCTATCTTAGTTGTTGATAAAGAAGGTAATCCTCTGTTAGGGTACTCTCCTATTAGAAGTAGAATAATTTCGTTTGAAGAAAAGATAATAGCAGCTGCAGGATATTTAACAGGTCTATTTCATTTCATACATAACTACGTAGCAACATCTAGTGATGAACAATTCAAAGAGATGAGAACAACATCTTCGACATTCTCATTTTACGCAAGTGAGAAGATTTTCATAATTATTCAAACTAAGATAACCAGTCGATTACTTGAAAAAACAGCAAATACTATTTTAAAAGAAATTGATTCTTTCTTGCATGATTTTCAAGCTAACCAGATGCCAACAGAGGAGCAAACAAATGAAATAATCAATAAGTTGGAGAAGAACTTCTATTTAATGGCATAGGTCTCAAATTTTCAGTAACTTTATATTAGTGCTTGAATAATTGCTATAGTAATGTATTCTCTAGTATTTGTAGTAGGAACTAGACCTGAAATAATTAAGATGGCTCCAGTAATTCTTGAAGCAGAGAATAGGAACATTCCATTTACTATAATACATACAGGACAACATTATGACAAAGAGATGTCAGATCAGTTCTTTGATGTGCTCAAACTTAGAAAACCAGACATTAATTTAGGTGTTCAAGCTGAGCAATCAAATGAGCAATTAGGAAACATGATTAATAAATTAGGAAGATTGCTACTTGAGATTGCTCCAAATCTAGTTTTAGCTGTGGGTGATACAAAGAGTGTCTTAGCTGCTTGTTTAGCTAGTATAAACAATCAAATTCCTTTTGGACACATTGAATCAGGACTACGATCTTATGATAATACAATGCCTGAGGAAATAAACAGAAGGATAGTTGATAGTGTATCATCGATTCTCTTCACTCCCTCTCAAAGATCTGTTGTCAATTTACTTTACGAAGGAATAGATCCTGCGCGAATACATTTTGTAGGAAATACTATTGTTGATTCATTAAGAATTTTTGGGGAGAAAATTAAACAAGATATACCAAAAGCTGCTGATGAAATATTAAAGAAGATTCAAAGAAATTTTATCATTTGTACAATTCACAGAATTAGTAATGTCGAAAATGAAACAAATCTCAAAGAAATAGTAGAATCTTTAGAGGAAATTAAAGATATATCAATTATTTTTCTTTTACATCCCAGGACTGCAAAGAAACTAGAAGAATTTAATCTCATGTCTCAGTTTGAAAATATAAAAAATATGATAATATCTTCACCTGTAGATTACTTATCGATATTAAGCTTAATGAAAAACGAAAAATGCAAATTAATTCTCACTGATTCAGGTGGATTACAAGAAGAAGCGGCATATTTGAGAATTCCCTGCATCACTTTAAGACCAAATACAGAAAGACCAGAAACAGTGGAACAAGATATAAACAAATTAGTAAGAATAAATAAGATTGAAATTATAAATTCCATACAACAAACATTGAGTGATGTAAATATCAAGCGAAAATTTGATGAATTCGTTTTTCCTTATGGAGATGGCAGATCAAGTGAGAAAATATTAAACGTTGTTGAGTCCAACTTAGAAAATCTTTCTTTCGTATCTCCTGAAATGTATTCCAGTGGATCAAAATCTTTTTTCCTTATAGAAATCAAAACCAAAATAAGCAGATCACTTGTTGAAAATAATTTCAATTGTACTATTACTCTAGTATATGATGAAAGAGGGCAACCTATCCCTATCCCAGATGAATTGAAAAAGGGATATTGGATAAGAGTCTCTGTTAACTGATTTAGATTGCTATATCTGTTAGGACTTTAATTAAAAGTCTCACAGCAGCTGTAACTGCTAATAACCAAAACCCGGTTAGAATCCATTCAGATTTTATTTTATGAATGAATCTGGGAACTATGTTGGCTGCAATGACTGTTCCTAATGCCCAAATTATAACAATATCCCATCTCACGACACCCCATCCACCAGCTATAATTCTTGTCCCAATTGCGAATGGATTTGCAGCAAGGATTGTTAGAGTAGAAGTGGCTGCTGCTATTGCAGCAGGAATACCTAAAGCCATAGTTAGGATTGGCATAAATACTACACCACCTCCTAATCCAAGCATTCCTCCAACAAATCCTCCAAAAACAGCAATAAATACACCTGGAACAAGTTTTGCTCTATATTTGTGGGTGTTTCCATGACGATCCACAAGTTCGCGAACTAATACAGTTTGTTTCCACCAAGGTCTATCATCTTGAGATTCTTCCTCTATAATGATCTCTTCTTTATCATTGTTTTTCTTATACTTTGCAATTAAAATGGTTGTTATTTTATAGAGAGCAATTGTTATCATTGTTGCGGCAAAAATGATTTGCAAAATGTCTATTTTATAATTTTTCTCTGCTAACCATTTAGAGAGAGTCGAACCTGCAATAGCTCCAGGAACTGCAAAAACGACAAAAGAAAACGCGATTCTATAATCTATCCGTTTCTCTCTTGCATAAGATAATGTTCCACTCAAAGCAGTGAAAAAGATTATACCAAGTGATGTTGAAGTTGCAGTAAATGTATCGAGTCCTAAAATATCTGAATAAATAAGTAATAATAAAGGAACATTGAGTAATCCTCCTCCTATACCAAATGTTGGTGCAATTGTCCCAACAAGTAATCCCAAAGCAAATAAAGAGAACCCGATCGCGATAGAAAATTCAAAGAATACCATATTTACACCTAAATTACTGAACCTAAAGAAAACTCCCTATTTTAAAAATTTAATGTATTGTCAATAATCATCAGAAATTATTTAAACTATAATTATAAGTTTAGAATAATGAGTACTGAAAAAGAAACCTCAATAGCAGAACATTTACTCTCATTAATGGAGAAGAAAAATATCTGGGATTTAGATATAATTTCTTCAATCTTGAACATAGATCCCTTGGCTCTCTCTGATTTCATCAAGACTTTACCCATGGCTTATGGTCTTTCAATATTCAATAAAAAAATATCTGTAACTATAGAACTTGTTAGAGATGTTAAAACAGAGATTAAAGACAGTTTTGTTAATTGGTATCAAAGAACAGTACCCGATGCTTATTCTCAGAAAAAACTAGCTCCTACTGATATTTTATCAGATGAGCAAAGAAAACAGATAGTTACAGATCAACAATCCAAATCAAGAGTAACGATTTACGGAGATTATTTCTTAGTTGAAAAGATTATTAATCAATACCTTGAGAAAGAAGGATTGCATCCTTCATATAAATATATGGGAGGATATGAACCTGTTAATTTTGACCTAAAACTAGGGAATGATGTAATATCAACACAGTTTTCTATAATCGACTATAAACGAGATATACTCTCTTTAGCTCCTCTACTCTTCGAAGATGTTGAAGGATTCCTTTTTATCTTTGATCCTCAAGATTTACATCAGATTGAGAAAATAAAGCAAATGTCGGAATTACTCATCAACAAAAGAAAAAAAGATATGATGGTTTCGTTTTTAGCAGTTTTAAGAAGTGAGAATGAAACAAGTTCATTAAATGAAATCGCAGATACATTAACTCGAATAGTCGAATGCTATGAAAACATAGAAATTTTCAAAGTATCATTTGCAGTTTTGTTTAAACCAGATCATATAGAGAGAAAGATTAATGATTTGATTCAAACTACAACTTTTATTGGTAAAAACGAGTAACTAGTTTCTTTATCTTAAACTCTCATCATCTACTAAATGAGAGTATGCTCGGAAGGAGATATTTACAGGTATTAATCCTCCAATTAGTAGAAGAACTGATATTGCTGCGATTACAATGCCTGCTATATCGATACCTAACTGGACATCTCCTTGTATGAAGGATGCACCAAAGAAGAAACAATAAGCTACAGCTTGCAAAGCATAAGATATTGATGGTAAGAAATTTGGATATTTTACAACAATTTTCTTGAAATATAAAGTGAGTAATTGTCTCCTAAAGAAAAAGAATGTCAAGCCAAACGAAATACTTGATGTTATCATTAATATGTCACCAATATAGAAGAAAACAGGTCGAATGATATTATCCTCATCAACTCCTGCAGCTATTAACGAGATTTGAGCTAGTAAGAGAAGAGTAATACTTATTGCTAACGAAATTGCTATCATTTTACCTTTCTCCCATGGTTCATCAGGGTCAAACGACAGATTATATGTAGCAAACCCAAATCCAACAAAAGCTATAATCAGTGGGATATAGAGTATCTGAACAGCGGACATTCCTGAAATGCTAGTATCTCTCAGTCCAAATGAAAATATAGCTAGAAAAACATAGAATGCTGGGATCATTAAACTCCCACTTGATATGAATTTAGCACTTTGTACTCTTTCCATCTACTTCCTCTCTAATTATATGGTTCTAGTCATTCTCAGATTCTATTTGTTTCTCTTCTAATTCAGTTCCATTTTCTTGAATGAAACCCTCCCTTAAAATTTTCAGGGTAAATACTAATTCAAGAAATCCTATAATTAGTACAAAAGAAGCAAGAAGGAATACCACTAGAGCAGTGTTTTCGATACTAGTAGGCAAAAGCCTTGGAAATACCCAATCATTGGACCAGGCAGCTAGATAGGGGTAGAACTGTATGATGTATCCAATTGAAATTAGAAACCTTCCTTTTCGATTGATAATGTTGACATTTTCCATACTGTCTATTAATAGTTTAATATAAGCAAAACCTACTACTAACAAAATCAAATATGCCAGAAGTAAAACTAATCTAACAAGAATGAGAGGTTTCATGATCCAATTTTCATCGATGTATATGAAGGCTAGGATAATAGTAATTATGTCCACAAAAGAAGCACTGAAAATTAGTATACTGGATATTTTCCAATGGGTTAGTTCTATATTCTCTTTTCCAATTCTAATTATTCCAATACCGAATAGAATTAACGCACAATCAAAGGCAATATCTATGATTAGTACAACCAAATCATAATAAAATGCACTCCCTAAAATTTTTCCCATCTGAAGTAGTAATAGAACCCATGCAGTATAGAATAGATGATTCGATACATCTCTTGGAATCTCCATTTTACTTACCTTTTTAGATATGGATTTTCTTCCCCACAATTTGCACAAAATACTGCATCATCTTCAAGTTCCAGTCCACACTTTACACAAAACATTTTCTTAGCATCAAGCTCTTCTGCAAATTCAGTATCATCTTCTTTTGGTTTTTCTTTTATAGGTGTTTGAGGTAAAACAGTTCCAAGGGTTCGAGAACCTCCGAAGATACTTCCCCGACCTCCTTGTTGTCTTCTAGCTTGAGTTTGCTCTATTATCTGTTGTTTTCTTTCGAAATATTCCTCAGGAACTTTATCTAATATAGTAAATGCTCTTCTAAGATACCAGAATCCAAGAACAAACATTACATCCTGCCCTATTTCAAGAAATGATATTATATAATAGACAATCTCGTACCCTTCCCTTATTGCTAATCCTTCTGCCGTCTCAACGAACAAAACATCAATAGGGAAGATTGATATTAAAATCGCATAGATAATTACCATTAAGAAACCGATTGGGAGAGATGTTTGCCCTTTGTAGATGTTTCTCTTTTTAGCTGCATAAGTGTCCAACTCTCTTTTTAGCTGAATAAAGCCTGCTAACATAAAAATTGCTGGAACAAGAGATACTAAATTCATGATTAAATCAGGATTGGTTAGAGTAAAAACATCCAAGAAAATTAAGCCAATAATTACTTGTATTGGAATCGCAATTGATCCCCCGACAATTATAAATAAACTACTTTGATACAAAGGTTGTTTCCATTTGTTTTCTTTCTGTGTCTCTTGCTCTATTATCACAGTTGATCCCATTTCAACGATACCTGAAGTTTCCTCTTTATGGAAGAAGTATAAACCAACACCTAACCAAATAAGCGCACCATATAACACAATATTAAATCCCAGTAATAGTAATGCAACTACTGTAAGTCTATCTTGTGATTGTAAAAATACAGCAAACATACCAGCTAAAATTGAAAGCACGCTAATGAGTGCTGCGAGTGTGATTCTTTTTCTGGAAGTATCAGATATCATCTAAATATCCCATTTTCATCTTATATATAAATCTGCGGAGTTATGTCAGTTATGCAACAAGAATAGCGTGAATAACTGAATTCGTGACTTTATAAAAAGGAAAGTATATAAATTCCTCCAGAAATGATTGATTAATGAGGCTTTCCTCATCACTGTCATTACTAGCATGCATAATGGGTTTTCTAAGTTTATTGTTACCTGTTGCTATATCGGGGACAGAATACGTCCTGACATGGATAGATTTACACGAATCACCTCCTTTGTGGTTTTTTGTTGTAGCTACATTTTGGGTTGCTGCTCAGGATATAGGTTTCTTAGATGGAATAGCTTTCATTCGAAGAACAGACTATAGAATTTTTAGAGCTTTGTTGATTGCTGTTGCAATAGCTATGTCTTACTCGCTTGAAGTTTCAGTTAATGTCAATATTTCTGCTGTTCCATATTGGTATCAAAGTCTTCTTTTTCAGGTTCCTTCAAATGGTTTTATTGAGGATCGAATAAGAATAGGTTATCACGTTATACGATTATGCCGACTGATTCTAATTTTTGGTTTTCTCGAAGCTCTTATTGAAAAAAATCCAAGAAAAACCAGAATAAGGATGCAAGATGATGCTCAAGAATCTGTCAAAAATACAGAGTAGATTAAGCCTTTAGGAAAACAGTTTTATTCATTCTTTCCCTTTAAGAAACAATCATAATTTGATTTGTTTGGTAGTATGACAGCAACATTGTTCGTTCCTTATGTCTCTTTAATGGTTTTAGATGAAACAGGAATGTCATTAAGGTGTCATGTACCTATTCCAGACGTTCCAGCAGAAGAAATAATGGGTATAGGAAATTTTTACAGTACCGTAATTTCAGCGTCCTCACCAAGTTTAGAAATTTACGGGCCTTTACCAATTCCCCATTTTGGAAATTATCATCTATTGATTGTATCTTTCCGTAAATTTGATTCTGAAGTGAAAGATCCTCGAGCAATGTATAACAAAAAACTTGCAATGTGTCAGCTGCTAATTTTTTATGATAAAAATTGCGATCAAATAGTGAAATATGGTCATTCACAAATTTACTTTACTATAAACGAATTCCTTAACCAATTTGAAGATGTTAAAGAAATAACTGACAAAAACATGATTGAACTTAGTGAAGAGTTAATTGAAAATGTGTTGCTTGATGACCAAATTAAAGCGAAAAGTATTGAGGATGTGGTGAGAGATATTGCTTCTCGATTTAATACAATTCAGCAAGTTTCTCACTTACTTAATAGAAGAACAAAAATAGGTATAGTTACCTCAGATTCACTCTCCTACAATTTGATTATTCAAGCATTATTCCACTTCCAAAATATTGATTTTATATATCAATTAGATAGGAATGAGTACATTACGAGAATAGACACATACTTTATGAGAATTGTATTAACTCTGCTTTTTGATTTAGAAAAAATCGCTGGGCAAGATTATTTCCGAGATATAGATTACTACATTTATCTAGCTTCTTGTGAGGATGAGGAAAGTACAAAACGGCATCTCGAGAATATTCACTCTCTGATGGAAAGTGATCCAAAAGCTACTATCTATTTTGTTACCAAAGAACAAGCAGAAGAGTTGAATTTAACAATCAAGAAGACACTTTACAATGAAACAGAAAAGAGAAAAAATCTAAAACTAATGATTTCAATTGGAGATGTTTTCAGAACCTTAGATAATTCGATTTATTTAATATTGAATGACATACTTGAGCTAAGAAACATACTACGTAGCAAGCCAGCAAAATCTTAAGTAATATCCTCTACTTCTTCGAATAAAATAAAGATGCAACTGCCGATCCTTTTGATTGGATAGAAGCTCTTCAAACAATACTAGAGATAAATCCAGTACATATAATTCCAGGTCATGGTCCATTAACTGATGTAGATGAAATTGTAATACTAAAGAATTATTTAACTAAAATGGTAAATTCTTTAAAAATATTGATAGGGAGGGGAGACGATTTAAAATCAATAATTTCCTCAGAAAACTTGCCGAAATATCCATACAAGGAATTTCCTAGCTATAGAGAAAAGACAATTGAACGTTTTTATGAAGTTATTAGTGATAAAGTGTTAAATATTTAGCATTTTCACTAAAACTTTTTATTATCCTTTTTTATTTTAATTTGATACATATGTTTGAATTAGAACAAGTTTCCGAAAATGTCTGGGCTCACACAAAAGGAGAAACAAGAGGAAATGTTGCATTTATCAAAATGAAACAAAGCGGAATCATGGTTGATACAGGAATGGATCCAATAACTGCAAAAATTGCCCGAGATACCGCTGAAAAAGAAATGGGAGTTCCAATCAAGTATTTAGTTATCACTCATCATCATGGTGATCATGTATTTGGAAATCAAGTACTGGAAGACTGTGAGATAATCTCTTCTAAAGACATGAAAGAAATAATGGAGGAACAAGTTTCCAAAAATTGGACAAAAGAAAAACTAGAGGAGAGAATGGATCAAGTTCCAGAGTTTAGAGAAAAATGGGCAGATCTGCGATTTGTTCTACCCACTGTTACATTTGAAGGAGAATACACAATTGAAGAAGAGGGAGTAAAAGTTGAAATTGTTCAAACAAATGGTCATACAAGAGGAAGTAGCTATTTATTCATACCATCTGATAATATAGTTATAACTGGAGATTTGCTTTTTGCTGAAACATTTCCATATGGAGGAGATCCTACTGCTGATCCTTATTTATGGATTGATGCTTACACTCAGATGATTTATCTAAATCCTGCTAAAGTGGTTCCAGGTCATGGTCCTATAACTTTCAAAGAAGAGCTTGAAATTCAGCAAAAATACCTAGAGATGTTAGTGAAAAAAATCGAAGATCTTGTTGTAGATGGATTAACTAAAGAAGAAGTTCTTGAAAGAACAGATTTTCCAGAATTTCCCTATGAAGTAGATGCAAATAGAGTAAAGGCTATGTTAGAAAGATGCTTTGACGTAATCAAAGAAGCTGTTGATAGTTATTAGATAATAATATCTATGTCAAAATAATAACAGCAACTTAACTCGCTTAAATTCTAGTTTCAAGCCAAGAATCAAGTGTTTCAAACAACTGATGTCTCCCTGCATCTTTGGGAATTACATGACCACCCTTTTCAATCCAAACTAGTTGTTTGTCTGTAGTATTGACATTACTATGAATCAACTTTGCATGTTTTTCAGGCACACTAAGATCTTTCTTACCTTGTACAATCAAAATGGGAACCTGTATGTTTTTCACTTGTTTCTTAGTTTCTCTCAACATTTTATATAATTCACTTACACTCTTTATTGGATAATGCTCGTAGCTTTTGTGGGTAGATAAAGCTTCCAAATCCTCCCATCCACTTTCTTCACTCTTATGTCTTGGATAAACATAATGAACTAATGGAATTGATAAAAAGTGCATACGCCAATCTGGTGCTCTGTAAACTGCAGCTAAAGTGATAATACCAGAAAGGTATTTGTTTTTTGCTCCTAAAAATAAAGTTATAGTTCCTCCCATAGATAATCCAGAAACAAACACTTTCTTACATTTATTTTTTAGTTTATCCAAGTTTAATTGAGCAAAATCTATCCAATCAGTCCATTTTTTAGTAGATAAGTCTTCTTCAGTAGTTTCATGTCCTGGAAGCGTAATATTTCTTACTGTGAAACCTTTTTCTGTTAAAAAATCTTCAAGAGGAATCATTTCAAAGTGAGTTCCTGTAAAACCATGTATGAGTAAAAAACCTATTTGTTCATTCGAAGACATTTGAATCTTGCTCTACTTCTGAATTTCCTTATTATTTAAAAGCATTATATTTAGAGAGCGTTTATCAGAAAAATTCAAGAAGAGGTTAGATAAATTATTCTTGTGATAGATTCTTTGTGGTTTTGGTCATTGATCGTATTCCTTTCAGCTGTGTTAATAGTATGGTTAATATTTTCTATATATAGAGGAATAAGACATGAAGTATTTTTAGTGGTAGGCTTTGTTTTCTTGGTTATTGTTTTGAGTGTTCCCGAAACTGCAGGTGCCTATGCTAGAATGGATTCTTATACTCTGATTTCTACAATTCTAGCATCTACTGGAATTACTTCAATTCTGATAGGTGTTCTCTCTTCTGGAAGAAAATGGGTAACAAGAAGAGGAACAGCAAACCTTAACAAATTTACGAATTTGCTGTTTTTTGCTTATATTAGACATCCCATAACCTTAGGGTGCATACTAATTTCATTTTCTATGATCTTCTTAATCAGTTCAATAGTTTCCAATGTTCTAGCAATTGTTGCTATTTTGTCTTTTGTCTTATCCTCATTTGAAAGGGACGTTTTTTTGCAGAAAGCCTATGGGTATCCATACAGACTTTACATGAAAAAAGTTCCAAGATTCAATATATTACATGGGATCATAAGATCAATCCTAGTTAGGGAAAAAGAAATAGAATCAGAAGCATGATTACTAGAAGAACATACTATGTTTTTGGTTCTGTTACAAAGATATTGAGGGATGAATACCTCAATTTATTTCACTCTCTAGAAAAGAAATAAGAACTCCCATTCTTAATTTAGATTATGAATGAAGAAATTCAGCTCATAACTACAAGAGAAGAACCTGAATTCAAGATAAGATTAGCAAAATTCCCTTCTAAGGAAGAGAAATATTCTCATCGTAATATAATAATCATACCTGGTTGGTTGAGTGCTATAGATAATTTTACTCCGATGGCAGAAGCTTTGCAGAAATACAGTAATGTTGTAATCTATGAACCCAGAGGATTTGGAGAATCAGTTACAACTCATAAGAAGGGATACTTCAATTCTGATGAATACAATCTTGAATTATCAAAGGTTATTAAGCATCTAGGTTTGAAAACTAAAGATTTTGTCATTCTAGGGAGCTGTTCTGGAGGTTCTCAAGCTTTCACTTATTTTCTTGACGGTGATGGTCCTAAACCATGTGTTTTGGTAGTTTTTAGCCCTCAAGACTTCTACAACACACCATTTTTTGTACCAGCTCTTGGGGTGATTCCAACATTCATTATGACTTTTGTTCAAAAGATGATAATCGTATTCTATAGATTTTATTTAAAGATTCGACGAACAGGAGAATCAGCAAATGTAACCTGGGCTGCTGATAGATTGAAGAAAAATGATGATTGGAGTCTTCGACGGTTTGTTGTAGAGTTTGTTGTCAAATATGATATAAGAAATAGACAAAAAGAGATTGATGTTCCAATTCAAATGATAGTTTCACAAAAAGACCATTTTGTAGATCCTGAAGGATCAAAGAAATTCTTACACCATAAAGATTCTGAAATTATTGAGATTCAAACTGAAATGCATAGAGTGCAACAAGGGAAAGAAGAGGAAATTGCAAAAAGAATGAATGACTTCTTGATAAAACTGAAATATTAGGATGTAACTATCATTATCCTAATTACAGGTTTTTGTTATCAAAAACTGGTACTAGAGACAATATAATGGTTTTCTTCCCCGTATGAGTCCCTACTATAGGTGTTGCAATCGTTACATACTCATTTCGTATATTCAACTTATCTCTGATTTTTGTTTTCAGTTTATCAGCTCCTGCAGAATTGTCAACATGAGATATTACCATATCAAAAATTAAATCTCTATTAACTCGTTTTAAGGAGACTTTCATTATACGTTTGAGCATTTGCTTTTCAGAGAAAAATCCTGGGAATTTTGGTTCCAAAACTTTCTTATCTTCAAGTGTCAAAATTGGTTTGATTCCCATAAATTTTGTTGCATTAAGTATAAATTTCGATTTCAATCTTCCAGATTTATAGATATTTTCAAATGTATGAAAACCAGCACACAAAAGTGATTCTTTTTTCGTACGTTCTATTTTGTTCTTAATTTCACCTATTGTGTTTCCCTTATTTGCTAATTCTTTAATTTGCATAGCTATTAATCCTTGTACTCCAGAAGCTGAATCGGAATCTACTAAAATTACTCTGTCACCAATCTTTTTAGCTGCTATCGCTACGGAAGAATAAGTTGCACTTATTTCTTTAGAAACGGTTAGACAAATGACATAATCGTATTTTTGTTCTTTAACATATTTTTCAAAAGCTTCATAAAACGTTGCTGGGTCGGGTGCAGCAGTAGTAGGGATTTCTTCTAAACTTTCAAGGATTTCATAATATTCATCAAAAGAAATATCTTTTCCAAGACGATAAGCTTTATCTTCAAAAGAAATTATGTGCGGTATTACTTCGATGTTGTTTTCTTTTATGACATCTAGAGGTAAATCTGCAGCTGTATCTGTAATTATTTTTATTTTCAAATGAATCTAGATATTTATTTTCCCGCTAGGTCAAAAACCTTTCTTCAGATTATATGCAAATAATTGGACATTTAGTAAAAAATATTCGACTAATCTATAGAAGGTATTAAACTTACAATGATTGTTCCTTCTCCTGTGTTTGTTCCAACTATAGGAGAACAGTCAGTAATATAATTTTCCTTGATATTGACTTTCTTTTTGATTAGTTCTGTTATTCTTTCTGCTCCTTTCAAATTCTCTACATTAGATACAATTAGATTGTAAACTAGTTCTCTTTTTGCTCTTTTATACACAATATTGGCAAGTCTTTTCTCCATATGAGATTGTAGGAAAAATCCAGGAAGTTTTGAAACTAATACTCCAGGACGTTCCATTACAGCAATTGGTTTTATTCCTATAATTTTAGTCAGATATAAAGCAAACTTAGATTTAAATCTACCTGATTTGTAAACATTATCAAGTGTAAAAAACCCTACATCAAGGATGTATTCGTCTCTAAGTTCTGTAAATAAACTAATAATTTCTTCTACTGATTTATTCTCTTTTGATAATTTTACTGCATTTAATACAAATAATCCTTGTACGCCTGAAGCTGATTCTGTATCAAAAATAGTAATCTTATCTTTATATTTCTTAGCTACTATTCTTGCAGTATTTCCAGTTGATGACAGTTCTGCTGATACTGAGATATATAAAACATGATCATATTTTTTGGTTTCCAAGCTTTCACTGAAAACTTCATCAAAATCTTGAGGAGTTGGAGTTGAATTTGTTGGTAATCCATTCATACTCTTTAGTAGTTTATAGTATTCTTTTACTGAGATTCCTATTCCTATTTTCATTGCTTGATCTTCAAAATGTACTGAATGAGCAACAGTTCCAATGTCAAATTTTTCAATGAATTCTATTGGAAAATCAGCTGCAGAATCAGTTACAACTCTGATTTTCATAAAGATACAAAAGATTCACTCACGTATAAGTTTTTACACTAGTAACTATATAAGATTCCGAAATTAGATTTATAAAAACTTAAAAAACATCTATCCTATCATTCTCTGTCTAATCATGAACACAAAAGAAATCGTTGATTGTGCAATGGGCAGAACCAAGTCTGATATCGTCTTATTAAACGGTCAACTAGTAAATGTATACACTAAAGAGATAATTGAGGTAGATGTTGCTATTTGTAAAGATAGAATTGTTCATGTTGGAAAGAATACAAATGACCTAATTGGAGAAAATACTAGGATTATTAACATTGAAGGGTCAATTATCTGCCCTGGTTTAATCGAATCTCACGTACATATTGAATCATCGATGTTAACTCTTAGTAGGTTTACAGAAGCAATTGTTACTCATGGAACTACAACAGCAGTTATTGATCCTCATGAATTAGCGAATGTTGCTGGAATAGACGGACTGGAGATTCTCGTTGATGAAGTAAGAAATTCCCCGATTAGCTATTTAATAGAAGTACCCTCTTGCGTTCCTTCCCTACCAGGATTTGAAACTTCTGGTGCTACGATTGATTCAGAACAAGTAAAACAGATGATGATAAGAGATGAATTCTTTGCATTAGCTGAAATGATGAATTACCCTGGAGTTTTCTTAGGGCTTGAAGAGGTAATGACCAAAATTGATGCAGCTAAAAAAGCAGGTAAAATTATTGAGGGCCATGCACCTCTTCTGAAGGGAAAGGAACTTCAAGCGTATGTTGCAGCTGGTATTTCATCTGATCATGAAGCAACGACGTTTGAGGAAGTTTTAGAAAAATTGCGTTTAGGTATGAAATTACAAGTGAGAGAAGGTTCTTTTGCAAAAGATTTAGGGAATATCCTACAGAAACTAGAAGATAGTAAAATTGATACTCGCAATATGCTGATTGCCACAGATGATAGGAATCCTATTGATTTGATGGAGAAAGGACATCTCAATTATACTTACAAGAAGATGGTTCAATTGGGGATCAACCCAATAGAAGCTATTCAAATGATGACTCTGAATACAGCTACTCATTTAGGACTAGAGAAGGAAATTGGTGGAATAGCTCCAGGGAAAAGAGCTGATATAATTATTGTAAACAATCTTGAGGAATTCAATATTGAAATGGTATTTGCTAAAGGTGAAGTATTATTCGAAAACGGAAAACTCACTTTTTCAACTCAGGAAGCTAAATATCCTGATTTCATTCTGGATACTCTCTCAAATCTAGAAGTGCCAACCATCGAGAAATTGAAGATAAAAGTTAATGAGCAAAATTATGTCAATGTCAGAGTGATTGGTGTAAATGAGCATTCCTTAATTACTGAAAAGCTTGAAGCAGAACTCCAAGTACAAGATACTTTCATCATTCCTGATGTAGAAAACGATATTCTTCCAGTGGTAGTGATAAATAGACATACAAAAGAGGAAAAAATAGGTAAAGGATTTGTAAAAGGTTTAGGATTAAAACACGGAGCAATAGCTAGTACAGTAGCTCATGACAGTCATCAATTGATTTGTACAGGATCTAATTATGAATTAATGCTGAAAGCAATAAAAGCATTAAAGGAGTCTCATGGAGGTTTGGTGGTTGTCACCACTGATAAAATTACAATACTTCCATTAGAATTCGCAGGAATCATGAGTACTGGAAAGATCGAGGATGTAGTCCGTCTGAATAAGGAGCTAAATAACGCTTTGAATAATTTAAATCCTGCAATTTCCGAATCTTTTATGGCGCTAGCATTCCTCGCATTACCTGTTATCCCACATCTGAAAATAACTGATCACGGTCTCATTGATGTAGATATTTTCGAAAAAGTGAATCCCGTTATTACGGAGTAGATTTTACATCCAATCCGTAAGGTTTTTTATTTTTCACTCTTTGTATCTCATATGACTGAGCTTTTATTTCGAACTGATTCGTATATCAAGGAGTTTGAAGCTGAAATAATGGAAATATCTGAAGATGCTATAGTATTAGATAAAACAGCTTTTTCTTATCAAGGTGGAGGATTACAAAGTGATACTGGTATCATCCAAGTAAAGAGCGGGGAAAAGTATGAAATCAAACAAGTACTCTTTAGGAAAGGGAAGGTTCTTCATTTAATAATCCCAAATCCCTCAGAAGACCTTGTTGGAAAATCAGTAAAATGTAGTATTAACTGGGAACCTAGGTACAGACAGATGAGAATGCATACAGTATTACATGCTATTTCCGCTATTCTTTACAAGAAGTATGGATCTGCTGTTACAGGAGGAAATATTAATCCTGAAAAAAGTAGAGTAGATTTCGAGATAGATCATTTAAGACAAGAAAGAGTACAGGAAATTGCAGAAGCTATAGAACTGGTTGTATCTGGAAGTCATAATGTTTCTATTTCATTCTTAGAAAGAGAAGAAGCACTAAAGGATCCTGAATTGATACGAACAAAAGTCAACTTAATACCAGAAAGCGTGAAAACAATTAGAATTGTAGAAATTGAAGATGGCATTGATAAACAAGCAGACGGAGGAGTTCACGTTGCAAACACAAAGGAAATTGGTGAATTTATTCCTTTAAAGTCAGAAAACAGAGGTAAAAATAATAAACGTTTATATTTTACAGTAAAATAACCACATCATTAAATAAGAGGTTTAACCAAAAACATTAAAAATGTGTTTTATTGAACGATAAAACGTAAGTATTTAGGTGATTGGGATTATCATGAAGAAAAAAACAATTGTTGGAATATTCTTTGCTGTAATTTTTCTAAGTTTAACATTCTTCAATTCTTGGTCGAATGCAGCCGTATACGATGAAGCAACTAGAGATAAAATAACACCAATGAGAGAAATTGTTAGACCATTTACAGCTCCTAGCATAATGAACGATACTGGTGATTTTCTAAGTAGGGTGGCATATGATAGTAGTCTTGTTAGTGATAAGAGAATTAAATGGAAAATTGTGGGATACGAAAAAACAAGTAATTTTCATATCACTGAAGGAGATAAGAAACTCAAAGCAAATGATAAAATAATAATAACAATAGGAGCAAATCCACAATTACAACTACCAGATGTCCATAGCTGGTGTTTAGTTTATGTAAATGATGTTATGGCTCGATATCACAGTAATGAAGATCATAGACTAGCAGTGTTCAAATATATCCAACCAACTAGAATAAATGTAACTGGTTTTACAGATATTTATGAAATAGGATTCATAGATTTCTTTGAGTATCTTGAAAGATCAACAGCGGTTGATCAGAGTATGTGGACTTTTGAAGATAAAGTTGCAATATATAATTACACTCTGATTACAGAGAACAACAATGTTACTAAAATACAACTAACATTCGATAAGAAATCAGGCTTTCTAAATGAGATGGACTATAGAGTATCTTACATAAATGGAACTGGAGATCCAGCTGGTGTAAACATATCACTTATTAGATTACATGGGTGGGGATTACAATATAACATTAGTACATGGTTGATTTGGACACCTATCATAATGTTGACCGTTGGTTTGATTGTTGCTATTAGGATGCGTCTATTCCAGAGATATAGATTACATCGAGAAGCTAAAAAACTAGCTAAGAGAGAGTAATCAAATACTCTTTTTCTTTTTGCATTATTTCCGTTGAGTAATTCAATCGTATTTTCATTTTTTACCCAATAACGAAACTGTTATATGTTTTCGTGAAGTTTTTTTTCTTCCTAAAGAAAAAGATATGAAATCTTAATTTTATTATATTACAAAGTGAAATAAAATGCCAAACTTAATAGTAAAAAAAGTAAATATTGATGTCGAGAAACCATTTGCATTAATAAATTCTCAAACTCTAGATGAGATTAAAATCAAACATTCTACAAATATTAAAGTAAAAAGCGAAAATTCGGAAATTATGTGTGAAGTATTTTCAACAGAAGACCTTATACCTCCTGGTTATGTTGGTTTAGGTAAGGAATTTGCTGAACAATTACAAGTCAGTGATGAGAAAAAAGTTAGTGTATTCGTTAGACGTCGTCCTGCTTCATTAGAACATATCAAACAGAAAAGAGATGGACATGTTTGGAAAGAAAATGAAATAAGAGCGATTGTTAACGATATTTGTTCGAATCATTATTCAGATTTAGAAATCTCTATGTTTACCCTAGCACAATATTATACAGGTTTAAACATGGATGAAATTCAATTTTTAACAACTTCCATGGCAGAATTTGGAATTACATTGGATTTTGATGAGCCAGTTTATGACAAACATAGTATAGGTGGAGTACCAGGAAACAAAGTGAGTCTAGTAATAGTCCCAACTGTTGCAGCTGCTGGCCTGTTAATTCCAAAAACAAGTTCAAGAGCAATTACAAGTCCTTCTGGAACAGCTGATACAATGGAGGTTTTATGTGATGTTAATTTTTCAGCAGATGAAATCTTGGAAATTGCTCCAAAAACTAGAGGGATGTTAGTTTGGGGTGGGACTTTGGATCTCTCCCCTCTGGACGAAATTGTAATTCATAGAGTAGAACAACCACTAGGAATCGATCCTCATAGTCAGATGCTTGCAAGTATTTTCAGTAAGAAAGTGTCAACAGGTGTCGACTATTTAGTACTAGATATTCCAACTGGTGAAGGAACCAAAATGCCCACAAAGGATGATGCCATAAGTTATGCCCATGAAGCTACTGAGCTTGGAAGAAGACTTGGTATCCAAATTGAAGCTGCATTGAGTTATGGAGAACAACCTCTTGGGAAAGCTATAGGACCTGCTCTAGAAGCAAGAGAAGCTTTGGAAGTCATCTCAGGCAATGGTCCAACGAGTGTATTTGAAAAAAGCGCGGAATTAGCTGGAATACTTTTCGAAATGGCTGGTTTATCACAACCAGGACAAGGCGCTTCATTAGCAGCTGATTATATCAATAAGGGAAAAACAAAAGAGAAGATGGAAGAAATAATCGGTGTGCAAGGAGGAGATGCGAATGTTAAGGCTGATGATATTGCTGTTGGGCAGTATACTGCATCAATAACGGCTCCTAAAGATGGCTATATCATTAAGCTCGCAAATTCCGCTATCAATAAAATAGCAAAAGCTGCAGGAACACCAAAACACAAAGAAGCGGGAATATATTTGCATAAAAAGATTGGTGATTTCTGTAGAGAAGGAGAAGATCTAATGACTGTTTATTCAAACAGTGAAGGTAGGTTAACTGAAGCTTTAAACCTCTGTGCTAATCTTAATCCCTATATATTGGAAGGTATGATAATTAAGAGAATAACCTCTGGACCTATATAATTCCATTCTACCCTTCATTTTTCTCTTCTATTACTTTTCTTAGAATCATCTTATTCATGTATAATGATTGATCAAAATACATAATTTCAAAACCTACTTTTTCCCAGAAAGGTTTCACAAAAGGTGAACAGCACAATTGAACAGTGTCTTCTTCTATTACATCTCTAATAAGTAATTGAGCACAATCGTATCCCAATCCTTTCCTTCTTTTATCCTCTCTAACTTCAAAAACGTAAATTATCGGGCATCCAACAGAGATAAATCCTCCTTCTACATCTTCTTCTGAAGGAATTATAGCTGTTACAGCTACAAGCTCTGCCTCCAAAAAGAATCCATAACATCTAATCTGCTCATCAAAAAACATTCGATAAGATGTAAAAAATGGAAATAAATGACCAGGAACATCATCATAATCAATCAAATTGACAGTCAATGTATCAACCTGGTTTGTTTCAGAGCTCATATTCTTACACGTTCAATGAACATTCCTTAAATAATTTTGTCTGTTACAAAAGTTTTAAGCATTTCTTTTGTAAGCGTAAGGTTTTTTATTCAATAAAGCAACTAATCATTTGTTAAGGAGATTAAAATGTCTAAATTCGACCATGTAGAAGATGCAATGTTTGGGCAATCAATATTCAAAAATGAATCAACGCTATATCCAGAATATGTTCCACCTGAATTACCAACAAGAGAAGATGATATTGCTAGACTAGCAAGAAATTTTCGTTCTCTACTTGGAAAAGAAGGTTCATTCTCAGTTAATGTAGCAATAGTTGGTCACGCAGGAATTGGTAAAACAGCTTTATGCAAATATACAATGAAAAGATTTGAAGAAGCAGCAAATAACAGAAACATCCATGTGAAGTTTCTCTATTATAACTGTCACTCTTTTAGAAGTAAAACTGCTATTTTAAGAAATATTCTCTCCGAACACTTTAGAATTCAATCTCGTGGTTTTAGCGATGAAGAGATTCTCGATATGTTAGTAAAAAGACTAACAAGGGAAGAGATTAGATTAATAATAGCATTAGATGAAGCAAACATGCTAAATTCTGAAGACATCCTAAGTATTTTTCACTCTGGAGAATTATTTGGTTCAGAGCAAAGCATGATATCTACAATAATCATCTCCAGACCTATTGAGTATAGATCTCTTCTTAATGTTCCTCTTTCAGGACATATTCACGATCAAATGGATATTTCTGGTTATAGTAGAAATCAACTTCTCCAAATACTAGAATACAGAGCAAATACAGCACTGTATCCTACATCATATACAGAAGAAACATTAAATCTAATAGCAGATATATGCTCTTCGTCTCAAAATGCTAGACATGGTTTGGAAATATTATATCGTGCAGGTAAGCTGACTGATTTAAAACATGAGAATTTTATCAATCCTGAGTACATACGTGCAGCAAAAGCTGATGTTTATCCAGAATTAAGAAGAGATGTTTTAGAGGAATTAAGATTGCAAGAGCTTTTGACAGCACTTGGAATAGCTAGAAAACTAGCTATTAAAGGTATAACTTCCACAACTATAGAAGATGGGTATGAAAGCTATGTTGTAACATGCGAAGAATATGATCATGAGTTGAGAAGCAAATCTTCATTTCGATCCGCTTTGGAAACTCTCCATAAAGTTGGAATTCTAGGTAAAAGTGTTGGTCCAATAGAAAAAGGCAAAAGAGGTAGAAGAGCTAAAATAACTACGTTCGATATTCCAGCAACTGTGTTAGTTGAGAGAATAGAGAATATCCTTTCAAAACCTGATATATTAAAAGAATAATCACTTAACACAAATCATGGTCATAGAGTTCTTTACACCGTCAATGATAAGGTTATTATTCAAAACTTGATTTTTGAGTTCATCCATTGTGTCAAACTCAATTTTCACTATTAAATCATATATTCCATATACTGCATAAACCTCAGTTACTTCTGCTATTTCCTTCAATCCTTCTTGAACAGTTTCTAGCATTCCTGGTTGAACATTAAGTAAAATATAAGCTGCTTGTGCCATCTTGATTTACTCCTATAGAGTTCTTTGTTTCGAATTCATTTAAAAAAACTAACATTGCGTCATAAAACAAATTATTAAAGAAAAAAGAGAGAAAAAAGGGTTAATATTCTGTTATTTTTAACCTTGATTTGCAAGCTGGACAATTCCCATTTCCAACTATCCATTGATAAAGGTGATTCTTATGAAATGCAATATCACATGAAGGGCATCTGATGAGATTCTCTTGATCTTCAAGAGTTTGTAAGCAGATGGAACAGGTTACCGTTATTTCATCAGAGGTTTCAATATTGTAATCCA
>JAGLTB010000057.1 GCA_023270155.1 Candidatus Heimdallarchaeota archaeon
TTTCAACACAACCTCGTACAAGATATGAATCTTATCCAAGAAAACCTCGAAGATATTAACCCTTTTAGTTTATTTAGTGAAAACTTTTTAGATATTCTAACTTATAATTATCAAACCATTGGTGTCGAGAATGAAAATTGAAGGAACAGAAGAAGTAACAAAAGAGTTAATGGAAAAGACCTATGCAGCTTATCTTTCAACAATAGATAAAAACGGTTTTCCTTATATCAGAGCAGTATTCAATTTGAGATGTAAAGAGAAATTTCCTCATCCAGCTAAGGTTATTTCTGAATATGATGAAGATCCTTATACAGTCTATATCTCAACTAACACTTCATCTATTAAAGTAAATCAGATTGAAAAGAATGGTAAAGTTGCAATATATTTCGCTTTACCAAATGATGTAAAAGGCGTTATGCTTCAAGGGGAAGCTGAAGTATTAGATGATATAGAATTCAAGAAAGATATCTGGATGGAGAATTGGACAGTTTACTATCCACAAGGTTATACTGATCCTGATTTCACAATATTGAAAATAAAACCAAAGTTATTGAAAGGATGGTTTAGAGGACACCTTTACTATGACTTTAAAGATGAGTAAAACAACTATTAGCTAAATATGTAAAATCAAAGGAAATTATAGAAAAATGACTTCATATGGTAAAAAACAACTAATAGAAATACTCGAAATTGCAGATGTAAATCTATTAATGAGTATAAAAGATTTAGACCCAGAGGATGTAGAAAAACAGATACAATTTGATATAAACTCCATTAAAAGAATCTTTGGTCATTGTGTAAATCAGATGGACAAGTATTTATCCAAAGCTACTAAAAAAAGGATGATAAAATCTGAAGAATCTTTTGGAAAATATGTTGAGCTTTATCTGCAGATATCTGAGGAGTTTCTTGAGCTTATCAAGAAAACTCCAGAAGAAGATTACAACAAACCAATTGATAAAGGCGAAAAGTTGGGAACAATAATTCAGAGAATAGCTTTACATTATATGGGACATCTTGGACAGATTTATTTAATAAGAAGATCAATAGGAAGAGAGATATCTGGAGCTTATAGTTTTGTTTTAGCATTATCTGAGAGTTCCAGAAAGAAACTCAAGAAAGAGTGGTTAACTTGGTGGAATGAAAATAAGAAGAGTTATTCATAGCACTCAAACACCAGATTTCGTATGCAGTAGTTGAGTAAACTTTTTACAAGATACAAAATTATCAGTTGCAGAGTTTATGAGAAGATTCCTTTGGATACTTCATTATATTTAAAAGTAAATTATTGATGAATATGCTATGAAAAATGAAAAGCATTACCAAACCCTTACTTTAAGAGATGGTAGGAAATTAGGTTTTGCTGAATCTGGTAATCTTAATGGAGTACCTGTTTTTTACTTCCATGGTTGGCTAGGTGGAAGATTTGATCTCCATTTAGCTGAGATTTTCGGGGTGGAGATTAACTGTCATTTAATCTCTTTAGACAGACCAGGTATTGGATTATCTAGTTATCAAAAAGATCGAAAAATTCTGAATTGGCCAGATGATATTGTGGAATTAGCAGACCACTTAGGAATTGACAAATTCCATATTTTAGGGATGTCAGGTGGAGGTCCTTATGTTGCAGCATGTGCATACAAAATCCCAACTAGAATACTTTCAGCAGGTATAGTAGGAGGAATGGGTCCATATGAGGATACAAAGAAGATGCTTAAGAATCCTAATAGAATTCTCTTTTTCCTATTAAAGAAATTTCCATTCGCATTAAAATTAATATTGTTTCCAATGTGGAAACGTTTCCGCAAAATGGAATTTAATGAGAAAACAGGTAAATTACTTGCTAGACAAGGAATGGTGCTACCTGAACCAGATAAGAAAATTTACGAAAATCTCACTTTTCAAGAGTTTATGATTTTCCATTTAAAAGATATTCTGCAACAAAAATCCAAAGGTCCTTTTCTAGATGGTAAGCTGTTTACCAAGCCTTGGAATTTTAAATTGGAAGACATTTCCAAGGATTTGAAATTTTATGTTTGGCATGGTGAATTAGACAAAAATGTTTCACTTGAAATCGCTAAATATGTTATATCACAAATACCTAACAGTGAATCTATCTTCTATCCTGATGAAGCACACATATCACTTGTTACTAACAAAATAAACGAAATATTGGACAAACTAATTGGGTAGGATACGATTAATTGTTTGGAGAGCTATTTCAAAAGGTTACACACATACTCATATGATTTCTTCTCCAAACTATCAAGGTAATAGCTTTTCTTTTCTTCTATAAATTCAACAGCATAAGGTAAAACATGTCTAGATATTGGAAATTTCCTGATCTCTTCATCACTTAGTTTCGAAATATCTTTCTGAAACGTCTCAAAGAATTTAGCTGCGTCATTGAATCTTTTAACTTCAGATTGCGTATTATGCAGTATATTGCGTTTCAAATAAGCTATTTTAATAAACAATTCTGATAGTTTCAGATTTGTTTCTATTCTTCCTTCTGGAACATATCTTTCAGCTATATATTTAATCCCCAGAGTGTAACCTGTTCTATACCCTAAAATTTCTGGCATTATCAAACCTAATTCCTTAAATTGATCATAATCCCAATTTCCATATTTATCATTATTACCGTATAATCTTTCATATTTCTGCAATAAATCAGGATCGTATTTTTCCAAGCTATTGAAGAAATGGAGTTTGTTTCGGCCTGGTTTAAGTGTTAATCCCCAACAATAGACGAATTCAGCACCAACGTTCTTTGCTTGTTGGTAAATCGATTTTATATTCTCTTCCTTGTCTCCAATAAATGGGAGAGTTGGGTAAAAATATACTCCCGAGTGGATTCCTTCTTCTCTTAGTTTTTTGATTGCTTCAAACCTTTCTTGAGTTGTACTAGCTCTAGGTTCAAATGCTTTCTGTGCATCTTCATCTGCTAAAGTTATGGTGAAATTTACACAAGCATAAGTATCTTCATTGATTTTCTTTAAAATATCTAGATCTCTAAGTACAGATTTATTTTTTGTAAGAATGAAAACTGGCATGGAGAAATCATATGCTATTTGAAGAAGCTTACGTGTTAGCTTTATTTCTTCTTCAGCAGGTTGATAAGTATCACATACTCCTCCTCCTAGAAAAATAATATACTTTGGAGGATGGTTGTAATCCTTCTTTTCCTTTAATGAAGGCATATAATCCATAAGAGTTGAAGTTTTTTCACGATTGATAGGAATGAAACCTTCTTTCTTTAGAAACTGCTCAAAAAGATAAGGAGCGTTTATTTTGACCTTAATTCTCTCAGAGAAGTCATCATGCATATAGTAACCTTCGGAATAGCCATCACAATAAGAACAATTATGATAGCAACCCTGATATGGATTAAGTGTTGCTTCTCCCCACGAAAAAAGAGAAACACTGCTTCTTCTTACTAAGGATTTGGTTTCAATTTTCTCTATTATCATCTTGCACACTCTTTCTTAATCGGGAACCTTTATTTTAATATAAAAATCTGATAGTAAAGCCTTTTAATCCTCTCTCTTATCTTCTTCCCAATACTATATAGCTGGTTTCATGAGCTTAAAGGAAAAGTTTCTCGGAGGACTTATTGGAAGTGCATTAGGAGACAGTATTGGTCAACTTGCTTTTTCTCATTCTAACTCTGAAGCACTTAAGCAGGAAATTGAACAACTCTCTGTTTTGAATTATACAGATGATACTGCAATGGCCCTTGGTATAGCTGAATCGCTTATCATAAATCGAGGTAAGATTAACAGTGAACATTTAGGAAAAACTTTTCATGAAAACTATCTTCGAGAACCAGATAGAGGTTATGCGATAGGTCCCCCTTCAATCTTTTCTATGGTTGATAAACAAAACCTAACTTACATACAAGCAGCGAGCAAGCTGTTTGATCGTCGAGGTTCATTTGGAAACGGAGCTTCGATGAGAATAGCTCCTGTTGGTCTGTTTTTCTTTGACTCAGAACATCTTTATGAAGAAGTTACAAAATCTGCGATAGTGACTCACTCCCATCCACTAGGAATTGATGGAGCTGCGGTATTAGCAAAGGGGATTAGTATGGTTGTTCCCATAATTCCAGATGAACAAGATGAAACACAAAACTGGGATTATTTTATCTTTCAATTACACAAATTTGCTAAAACTGTTGATTTCAAGAAAAAATTGAACTCTATAAAAGAATTAGCAAAAAAGAATGATACACTAAAAATTGCTTCTTTTATCCTTGGAGCAGATATAACAGCACATAGATCTGTACCTTATGCATTATATTCTTTCATTAGGAATCCTTATTCCTTTGAAGATTGTCTTTTAGATTCAATTCTCATCTCAGAAGACAGAGATACAATAGGAGCTATGGTAGGAGGGCTTCTAGGAAGTTTTCTTGGTATTAATAACATCCCTTCAGATTGGAAAAACAAACTAGAAGACTTGGAATATATTGAAGAAGTTGCATCAGAACTTGTAGTGCTAAAAGAGAAATAAAGCGGTTAATAAGTTTCACAAATGAAATTTAGTTGTAATGGAAAAAGATTTTTATAAAAACAGCAAGTTTTCTTCTTTGACAGCTATGACAGCACATGAAGATGAGAGTCAGAAAAGTATTGAGAATACAGATCAGAAGCAGAAGGAGCGGAAAACAAACTGGTTATTTGTAATAATAGCTTCAATCCAATTCTTATCTATGGTTGGACAAGTGGTATTAATGGGTTTCTTTTTTGAAAATCACAATCTGTATTATCTACCTATCATAGGTTATGTACTTATAACGATAGCTTTTGTTTTCTTAGCTTCTGGAAGCATTGTTCTTTATGAAGGAGGGGAGATTAAGGAAAAGAGAAGACCAAGAATCAGGTTTGAAGAAAAGGGAATTTATACTGTAATAAGACACCCCATGTATCTTGGATTAATGATATTATTTATTGGAATGATGTTCATGTCAGATTTAAGGTGGAGTTCAATCTTAGCTTTTCCAAGTGTTATCATTATGTACTATTATATGATTAAGGAAGAAAGTATATTTATTGAAAGATTCGGTGATGACTTCAAAGAATATATGGAAAGAGTTCCAAGATTGGATATTTTCTTAGGTATCTATAGAATAATAAAGAAAAAATACAAAAAAGAGTGATCAATACTATTTCCAAAAATCATTTTTCTTTCTTCTAATTTAGTATTTTACACCATGTTCTAGATAATATTTCATCATGGTTAGTGCTTCTCCCCAACCAGTACTACATCCTATCATTGCTTTTCTTCCTTCTGGTGTATCATGAAATCCTTTTTCTTTAATTGATACTCTGGTACCTTTCTCCTCTTCCTTAAAGTTCAATTCTACTGTAGTTAAGTAGGAGTTGTTGTCAGGTGACCATTGAAAAACAAAACATGTTGGTCTTTCCACCTCTAGAACTGGTCCTCCGTCTTCGATTGTACCTTCCGTTATATCAGTTCTTTCCCCCTCCCAACGGAAGTAAATGCTTCCTCCTAGTTTTCTTTCTACTTTTGCCCCTTGTGTGAACCAAGAATCAAGACCTTCTCCAGTTGATATTGCATCAAAAACTTTCTCTATTGGTGCTCTAATAAGAGTTGAATGAACTATATCGACATCTATTATCCTTGTCATTACTACCAAACCTAGAATCGTATATCTAAAAATAAACTTAACCTAGTAACAAAATTTAGAAAGAAAATTCTAAAGAAAACTACATAGAAGGTTCGCTTTGAAATTGTGGTCTTGCAAGATCCTTTTGTGTACTTTTGATGATTTGCCTTACAAGTGTTGCAAAAGCTTCCTCAACGTGGTCTCCAAATTTAGCAGATGTTTCGATATATTTAACATCAAACCCACTCCAATCTCCTAATCTCTTGGCATAATTTTCTCCATATTTCTTAGGAATAGTGTTATAGAGAGAACCTCTTAGATCCATCTTATTTCCTATCAAAACTACAGGTATTTTCCTATACCCATTATTCTTCACTAATTCCGCTACCCAATTAGCTAAGTTTTCGTAAGATTCTGCTCTTGTGAGGTCAAATACAATTAATGCACCTCTGCTTCCTCTATAGTAGGCTTCACGAACAGCAGAAAATCTTGGTTGTCCAGCAAGATCCCATATTACAAGCATTACTTCGGATTCATCTACTTCCAAATTCTTTACTGCAAAATCTGACCCTAATGTCATATTATACTTTGTGGAAAAAGCTTCTCCCATGAAATTCTTTCTTAAGGAAGTTTTTCCTACTGCACCGTCACCGAGTAATGTGATTTTGTATTTTCTATCTATCAGAATTTACACCCAACTTTCACTAGTCTATTAAAAGTAGTAGATGCAACTAAATATAACCGTTTTGGTCTTGCAAAAGTGGTTATTTCGCTTTAAACACTAGTTTTTATGGATTAAAGGATTTGTGTCGAAGGTTACCAAGCAGATTCTAGTGCAAAAAAAGACACACATCTAAAAAAAAATCGCATAAAATAGACATTTGTATAAACAATCAAAGTAATCTAGATTATAACTTACAAACAGAATACTAAAACGACACTTATTTCTTATTATATTCAGTTTCCAATATGTCCATAATTAAATCGTTTCTGTATTCTCCTGCTATAAAGGAAGCTTCTCTTCTGACACCTGTTTTTTTGAAACCAAGCTTCTCATAGACATGTATTGCACTTTCTAGAAATTCGTATACATGTAACTCAATCCGATGAAGATTGAGGATATCAAAACCAATTCTAAGTAAACATTTTACAGCTTCAGTCCCATACCCCTTATCATGGTTTTCAGGATTATAAATCGAGATACTTAGAAATGCTCCTCGATTGACAGCATTTATCCTTTTTAGAGAACATGCTCCCAAAAATTGATCTGATAGCTTTTCAATTATAGCAAAAGTAAAACCTTTCCCTTGCTTTGCATCTTTAGTAGTTTTCTCAATCCATTCTTCTCGTTGTTTTCTAGACTCAGGAATAAATTTTCCTTTCCCTACTCTAGTTTCATATGTATTCCAATATTCCATTATGGAATCAATATCGTCGCGTTCTATTGCTCTTAATATGATTTTTTCACCAATGAACGGGGATTTTTTTGCTATTAGATCATCCATCATTCTAATTCTTCTTGTACTCTTAATATCACTTGTTATCGAAACTAATTTAGAAACAAATAACTTTAAAATATCAATTTCATAGTTTTAAACAGAAGATTTGATAAGTGATGAATTTGAGTAATTTTGACTTCAGAATTCAAAAAGCTGAGCTAGATGATTTGAATGCTCTAAAGACACTTATAAAAAAATCAAAACTTGTACATGAGGAAATTGAAACTCACTTAGAAAACTTCTTTGTAATCAAAGAGGAAAGCAATATTATTGGATGTGCAGGAATAGAGCATTATGATGATGTGGGTTTACTCAGATCTGTAGCTGTAGATATCAAATATCAAAGAAAAGGATTGGGGAAAAAACTAATTAACAAAATGATTGTTTTTGCTGAAGAAAAAGGAATAGAAAATCTTTATTTACTAACAGACTCCGCAGAAGAGTTCTTCAAGAAGTTTGGATTCAAACTAGTTTCAAGAAATGATGTTGACTCGAGAATACAGCAAACCTATGAGTATACAACAGCTTGTGATGAAACTGCATCTGTAATGGTAAAAAGACTAAATTGATTTGCTTTTGCAATCCCATACAATGAAGTTAATATTAGATAGAGTTAAAGTGATATTACAGCATCTTTTGCTTCTTTACCACTCATATATTCAATATCTATCCTACCAATATTTATTCGATTAATAGATTTCTCTGACAGCTGTTTCTCCATAATTTCTTTGGGATTTTCATCTAGTTTCTTTATCATATTAACTAAGGCTTGTTTTTTTTCCTCAAAATCAGTTAGAAAAACAACTTTTCCTCTGAATTGTACGGTAGCATACAAATGATCACATGATCCTTGAATATAGCCTTTATCTATTAGAGCTTGTCCCCAAACAATATTGTTTTCTTCTAAAAATTCGATCTTTTTTCCTTCTTTTGCACAATGAAAGTAAAGACAGTGTTGCTCAGAATCATAACCATGACTTAAAGTAACTAAGTACGGTTCATTTTCTTTACACATTGCAATAGTTACATGTTCAGAAATCTGAAGTATTTTCTTCATTAAATTGATATCAGTGATTGCTTTCTCTTTTCTCCTAATTCCTCGCAATAAATTCACCAGTTAATAGTGAGTAAAATAATCTAATAATTAAACTTTGGTAAATAAAAATAAGGAAGGAAGAATCAGATCTAGAGAGGAATTGTGTATATCATTGTTCCTAAAAGCATCAAAGTAGCACCAGTTAGCTTAATGAATGGACATAGTTTCATTGGTAAGACAGAAGTCTTTGCTCCAGTGAAGAAAGACAAGATTGCTAAAACTACCAGCATGCTAACACAGCACAAATTTCCTATAAAAAATGCTACTTCAGATTGATCACTAAATATAGTTAAGAAAAGGGGTAACAATCCAAGGAAACACAGAGCCAAACCCTCTGCAATCCATTCCATTGTTATTATTTTCTTATTATCTTCTGATAAATCTCCAAAACCTTCTACGATATTCTTTGTTGGGAAGAGATGACCTACTCCCCAGAGAAAAATGATAATAGAACCTATGTACAATAATGCGATTGCCCACATTTAAATCAAAACATAATAATCAAAGAAGCTTAAAAAGCTGATGTAAAATTCGAAGAAGTTAATAAGTGTCCATACATTTTTCATTCCCATGAGAATTCTTGGAAATTGTGGTCAATGCGGAAGGTCTATTCAAGAAACAAACAAGACTTGCGGTGCAACTTATGCTGTTTGTAGTAAATGTAAGATGCTAATACATCCTCATTGCTTAGGAGAACACAGATTGATGCACAACAACCAAGAATATTATGCAAAACACATCAGTAGAGAAGGAAATACGTCTTTTATTTCAAAAATCATCAAAAATGTTAAATCTATTTTATCTTTTTCAAAGGAATAATTAAAGAAAAAAAGAAGAGAGAATGTTATTTCCCAGCTATTGGGAAGTATAAATCAAAAGAAATTTTGTTACCATCTTGTTCCATAGGATTCAAAGCCTGTTCTAAGCACTGGTGATTTCCGAATTCGTATTTATCGTTGTTCTTTATCCACTTATAAAGCTCTTTCCAAGCATCACCCAGATTATGAACTCCTGCACAACTTTTTACAACGTGCAATCCTTCTGGAATATTCTTTACTGCAATCTCATTTTCGACTTCAAAATCCTCATCTATTGTAATCCAGAATTCATACCCATATGGGTTTTCTTTGCTTACAATAAATTCGCCTTTATCATGATCAAATTTAGGATCTGGATTGTTAAAACCGAAGACTCTGTGTTTTTCTTTATTTTCATACAAACCTTTAGGGTTTGCCCATTCATAGATTTTCTTCCCAGCCTTTGTTTCTGGATCTCCGAGAAATTCGCCCATCGCGTGGAAAGATGCAACTCTCATTGCGGGTAACTTAACTATTCTAAATTCATCTTTTGCCATTTCTTTTTCACTACCTATTACAGTGTATTTCTTAATTAGCGTTTCATAACGCATTCTCAGGGCTTCTTGTCTTTCTTGTTCTCTTACTTTCATATCCAGAAAAACTTTAGCAGAAGCTTGAAATAGATCCTCACCATCAACTGAGATTCTGTAACAACCTCTGTTTTCTCTTTCAACTAAAGCATAGTCAACCAACATATTCAGATGATTAGCTAAAGTAGTTTTCTGGATATCCATTTCTTCCAGTAAGTCTTTGAACTCCTTATCCTCGACCAAAAGTCTAGCAAGTATTTCAAGTCTGGTTGGATGATCTAAAGCTTTATGCAAATTTGCTATCTCTTCAAGAGATTCTAGAACAAATAGCTTCAATGCTTCTTTCGAACTAAAGGACATTTTACCCATGTTACACACTTATCCTAATATCATAAACTTAGGTAGATGAAATTATGAATACCGGAACAACGGAATTTATGAATATATAACTTGTGGCATAAAATTTAGTCTGGCGTTTGATGAAATAAAAATAGCACGGTATTATTAATTATACTAACACTTAAATAATAAGAAATATATTTAACTTAATAATCATTTATGTTATGAATGCCAACATTTATTTAAGATAAAGCATGAATAAAGGTAAGAACATTATGCGTAAATTTCCATCTTTGAGGGTTCTAATTGGTTCAAAAGGGAGTTTAGGGGAAAACTAAGAGCAACAAGAACGGAGTCTACTAAAAATGCATGAGTTTAACTTTCTTACAAGAAAAACGGTTTTTATATTTAAATCACCCCACTTTATTAGTTTTAAGTGGGTGATAAATTGAATATTGCAGTATTAGGCGCTGGGTGTGGTGGTCAGGCAATTGCAGGATTTCTAGCAAGCAAAGGAAATAAAGTGAATCTATACAATAGATCTCCAGAGAGAATTCGTCTTCTTTTGAATAAAAAAGAAATCCAATTACAAGGGGAAATACAGGCAGTAGGAGAGTTAAATCTAGTAACAACTGATATTTCAAAAGCTGTCTATGAAACTGATTTGATTATGGTCGTAACTACAGCAACTGGACATTGTGATATTGCAAAAGCATTAGCTCCATGTCTTCAGAGAGGTCAAACAATTGTTTTAAATCCTGGAAGAACTTTTGGCAGTCTGGAATTTATGAAGACTCTTATAGACGGAGGTTTAGAAGTTGATGTTAATGTAGCAGAAGCTAATACTCTAATTTATGCCACAAGAATCATAAGACCAGGCTTAAGTGAAATAAAGGGTATCAAAAAAACAATTTCCTTATCAGTTCTTCCCAATCATCGCACTTCTTATGTAGTTTCTTTGTTAAATGAAAATTATCCTCAATTTTATGCAGTAGATAACTTCTTAATAACTAGTTTAGGAAATATTGGGGCAGTATTCCATCCAACAATAACCTTGTTGAATAGAGAGAGAATAAAAAAGAAGGAAACATTTGATTTTTATCGAGAAGGAGCTACAAGAGAAGTAGTTGAATATATGGAACAAGTAGACTATGAGAGAAGAAATATTGCGAGAAAATTTGGAGTAGAAGTTCAATCTTTAAGAGATTGGTTATGTGAAAGATATGGGCTTCAAGAGGATAATCTTTATGATGCTTTACATCAGAATCCTTACTATAGAGGATTATCAGCACCAAAATCTTTTGATATGAGATATTTGACAGAGGACATTCCTACAGGTCTTGTTCCTTTTTCTGAACTCGCTAAAACTGTTGGTGTTGATACGAGTCATATTGATAAATTAATCAACATAGCATCAAAAGAGTTAAGCATTGATTTTAGATATGAAGGAAGAAATCTCCACAGATTAGGGCTTAATGTGGAAACAATTTTTGAAGATTTAGAAAAGATAACTGAATTTGAAACAATAAAAGATTACAGGATAGCTTATGGAGAAACCTAGAATGAAAAGAATACTAGGAGCTTGCATTGGAGATTGTGTTCATATTGCAGGAATTCATAGGTTTCTACAATTAGCTGAAAAACAAGGTTATGAAACAGTTTTCCTAGGACCTGCAGTAGAAATTGAACAAATCATTGATTCAATTAGAGAATATAATCCTGATATAGTAGGTTTAAGTTATAGATTAACTCCTGGAGCAGGAATTAAAGTTTTAAAACAACTAAAAGGAAGAATTACAGAAGAAGGATTAGGTGAAAGGGAATTTGTTTTAGGAGGATTACCAGAACTAATTCAGAGGGAACGAAAGAGTGGATTTTTTAAAGCGTATTTTCAAGGAGATGATACAGAACTAGCAATATCTTATCTTAGAGGAGAGGTTCCAGAAGATAGATTCGTAATACTTCCTCAACAAATCATAGAACGAATAGATTCTAAGAAACCTTTTCCTGCCTTAAGGCATCATTTTGGATTACCTTCTTTAGCAGAAACAGTCAAAGGAATAAAGAAGATTTCTGAAAGTAAATGTCTGGACATAATTTCTTTAGGAACTGATCAAAATACACAAGCACACTTTTTCCATCCAGAAAGAATGAGTTCCGGGAAAGGGGCAGGTGGTGTTCCTGTACGAACAAGAGAAGAATTTAAACAACTATACTTAGCATCAAGAGCAGGAAATTACCCCTTGATGAGAACTTACGCTGGAACAGATGATCTGATCGAATTAGCACAGCTTCATGTTGATACGATACACAATGCATGGGCAGCAATTCCAATATTTTGGTTTAACGAAATGGATGGTAGAGGTCCGATGGATTTGAAATCTTCAATAAAAGCCCATCTTGGAGCAATAAAATGGCATGCAGAAAAGAATATCCCTGTAGAGATATTGGAATCACATCATTGGTCGCTGAGAGATGCTACTGATGAGGTTGCAATAGCTGCAGGATTTTTAGGAGCTCTTATATGCAAGGAATTAGGAGTAAGAACGTTTATTTCACAATATATGTTTAACACACCTCCTCAAACGAATCAGAGAGATGATTTAGCAAAAATGTTCGCTCAAAAGGAATTGATTGAATCTCTACAAGATGATAACTTTGCAATCTATACCCAAACAAGAACTGGCTTATTTAGTTATCCTATTGATGTAGATATGGCAAAAGGACAACTTGCTCAATCAACAATGTTGCAGATGCAGCTCAATCCTCACATTGTTCATGTTGTTAGTTACAGTGAAGCAAATCATGCTGCAACTCCTGAGAATGTTATTGAAAGTTGTATGATAGCAAAGCAGGTAATTGCAAAATGTCTTGAAGGGCAACCAGAAACGATTTGGGATCCCTATATTCTTAAAAGAAAACTAGAATTATTGAAAAAAGCAGTTGTTATAGTTGATGCAATAAAATCTATAGGATCAATATTAGATCCAGATGTTCTTTATGAAAGTATAAGTAGAGGATTATTACATGCTCCCCAACTTGATTCTTACATAATACCATCTAAAAAATCGATAATTGAACAAATTAAAGGAAGAAACTTAGATTCTTCCTAAATCCTAATTTCTTTTTTAAAATTAACTTGGTTTTAGCATATAAATGAAAAGAAAAGGCACAAAACTACATACTCATATGCTCTGTTCTTTCAATAATTTCGTTTTGGAGATTTTCTCCAAGATTGATGAAATAATCACTATACCCAGCAACACGAACAATTAAATTTCTGTATAATTCAGGATTTTTTTGTGCTTTTCTTAAAGTGTCAGCAGAAACAACGTTAAACTGAATATGATGACCATCCAGCCTAAAATAAGACTTTATTAAATACAATAGTTTCGAAATTCCATCATCATCTGCTAAAAATTGTGGAGTGAATTTCTGATTTAATAAAGTGCCACCTGTTTTCAAGTGATCGATTTTGGAAGCGGATTTAATAACAGCGGTTGGTCCCTTAATATCCATTCCTTGAACTGGAGAAACACCTTCGGATAAAGGTTGAAATTCTTTTCTCCCATCTGGTGTAGCTTTTATTACACTCCCAAAATAAACATGAGCCGTTGTTGGGAGAAGATTAATTCTGTGACACCCTCCTTTTGTATTTGGTCTTCCATTCACACTTGTATAGAATTCATTGAATACTCTATTCATTAATTCATCAGTGTAATCATCATCGTTTCCATATTTTGGAGTCTCTCTAATTAGCTTCACCCAGAGTTCTTGATTTTCTTCAAAATTCTTTTCCATGGATTCCAGCAATTCTTGCATACTGGTTATTTTGTTATCAAAAATATTGTATTTGAGAGAGGACAAGGAATCTGTTATTGTACCTAAACCAACACCTTGAATGTATGTTGTATTATAGCGAGCTCCTCCATCATTGTAATCTTTTCCGTTTTCTATACAATCATCTATTAACAGTGACATAAACGGTGAAGGGAGAAGATTAGCCCACAATCGTTCAATAATATTATTACCCTTTATCTTTATATCAATGAAATAATTCAGCTGTAACCTGAATGATTCAAATAACTCATCGAATGTATTGAACTGTGATGGAACACCTGTTTCCAAACCTATAATATTACCAGTTCGAGGATCTTTTCCATTATATAGAGTTATTTCCAAAACCTTTGTTAGATTAAAATAACCGGAAAGAATATAACTCTCTTTTCCAAATGCACCAGTTTCTACACATCCACTTGCTCCTCCATTTCTCGCGTCAATTATAGATTTTCCTTGACCAAGCAACTCTTGAATAATAGCATCAGTATTGAAAATAGATGGTTGGCCAAATCCAGTTCTAACAATCTTAAGTGCTCGTTTGAGGATCGCATCTGGGCTTTTCTTACTTATTTGTACCATCGAACTTGGTTGCAGAATTCTCATTTCTTCAATCACATCTAATATTAGATATGAGAGATCATTTACTGCATCTGAACCATCCTCTTTTACTCCCCCTAGATTAATCAAACAAAAGTCAGTATAAGTATTGCTTTCTTCAGCAGTAACTCCAACTTTGGGTGGAGCTGGTTGATTATTGAATTTAATCCAGAAGCATTGTAATAGCTCTTTTATTTCCTCTAAACTGATTATTCCTTCCTCTAAATCCTTTTTGAAAAATGGATAAAGGTTCTGATCTAACCTACCAGGATTGAATGAATCCCATGTGTTAAGCTCAGTTATAACACCTAGATGAATAAACCAATAATGTTGCAAAGTTTCCCAAACAGTTCTGGGTGCATTTTTTGGGACATAACTGCAGATTTCAGCTATTTTTTCTAGTTCTTGTTTTCTTTTCGAATCTTCTTCATTCTTTGCTAATTCTATAGCTTTTTTTGAATATCTTTCAGCAAGAATCATAATTGCATCAGCAGCAATTTCCATTGCTTTTAGTTGCTCCCTTTTACTGTGAGCTTCTGGATCTTTATCGAAGTCTAAACTGTTCAATGCTTCAACTATTTCCTTTTTGTAATCTAGAAAACCTTTTTGAAAGATTTGTCTTCCAGCAACTGTATGACCTGGTGCTCTTTGTTCCATAAATTCTGTAAATACTCCAGCATCATATGCTTCTATCCATCCTTTATCCATCTTCTCAAAGATTTGATCTCTAATTGATCTTCCTTTCCAATATGGAATGATTTTTTCTTGAGTAAGCTGTCTGGTTTCTTCATCAACTGAAAATGATATCTTGGATCTTGTATCAAGTATTTCCAAATCCTTCATACTATGAGTGCATATTTCTGGATAAGTGGGTGTAGCAGCTGGTTCTGGTCCTCTTTCTCCTACAATTAATTCTCCATCATTAATGCAGATTTCTTTGTTTTCCAGTAGATATTTGAAGGCAAGAGCTCTTGCAATAGGAATGGAAACTTTCTCTATTACACCACTTTGATAAAAATCAGTTAGTAAGAGTGCTCTTTCTAGAGATAGAGAAGGTTTAGCATTGATGCTTTGTTCTCGTAGCTTCTTTACTCTCTCATTCATCTTCTAACCACCAATCTTAACTTGCAAACCAAATTGCTCAAGTTTTTCTTTGATTTCATTCATCCTTTCATCTATTGGAGGTACAATATTATTTAACTCATATGGTTTTTCTAATCTCGTATATTTTGCTTTACTCATTTCATTATAAGGCAGTATATCAACTCTTGAAATAGATTTTAACTCTGATAAATAGCTACCAATCAGAGCAAGGTTTTCTGAAGTATCAGTTATTCCTGGAATTATGGGAATTCGAATAATGATATTCTGTTCCCTTTCAACTAGAAATGACAAATTCTGGAGAATCAACTCTGTGGAAACACCAGTATATTTCATATGTTCTTCATTGCCAAGTAGTTTAATGTCATATAGAAATAAATCAACAGAATCAACTATTTTCTCCAATATAGCTTGAGGTGCATATCCTGATGTATCCAAAATTGTATGAATACTTTCTTGCTTGCTCAATTCAAGTAACGAATGAAGAAATTCAGGTTGCATAAGAGGTTCACCCCCTGAAAAAGTCACTCCACCACTTGATTCTTCGTAGAAAACTCTATCTTTCAGAATCTCATCTATTACTTGCTGAGAGCTGATTTCTTCTCCAATGATATCCTTAACGCATTCATCATTTTCTTCTAGTTGAAAAGGAGAAATAATTTTCTCAGGATCCGTTTTTTGACCTTCAGGATTCGCACACCACCAACATTTCAGTGGGCATCCTTTAAAGAAAATCGTAGTTCGGATACCTGGACCATCATGAATTGCAAATCGTTTGATATCGAATATAATACCTTTTGTTTCTTTCATGATGGTTGCCTGATTGAAGCTGTTTTCCAACCTTAAAAGAATTTTTGCATTAAATATTCTACTATCTTAGGATATGATTTTCAATCTTAGTAATTTTAATGAAAGAAAAAAGTTAAGGAAATATGATTTTTGTTATTCCGTTGTGTCACTATTTTTCACAAATAATTCTCTAACATCTTCTTGAGATAGATAAAAAACAATGGCTAATGGAAATAAGAAAATTAGTAAAAGAGAAGAGCTAACCATTGCAATAATTCTTGCAATATTTAGTTTGAAAATTAAACCAATTCCACTGAAAAGAGTGCAAGTAGCTATTATGACTAATACTATACCAATAATCAAAAGTACGTTATCACTGAAACTAAAAAAACTTGCCAGTAGTTCCGGTTTTACTATGCCTATTATCCCTAGTGCCAGAACTAATCCCCCGATGATTACAATTATTCCTGAAACGATGTATAAACCTGAAATTTTTGGAGAACTCGATTGTGTAGATTTTTGATCATCTACTATATCTGAATTCTTTGAAACATCATTAAAAACATACATTAACATCATTAGAGGAGCGAAAATAAAAATAAGACTGAAGATTGTTGTTCCAATATCGTATTCACCTCCGACGAAACCATCACCAATTGCTAAAGCTCCTATGACTATTACTACTATTAGCGAACCAAAGTAAATGAGTATATCTCTGAATTTCTGTTTGAAAATAAAAAGAAGCAAAAATGTAGCTATAATCATGATAAAATAAGCTATTAATTGCACTTGTTTTGATTGTATGCCTAAGTCAGTACCCCAAGATTGCATATCAAATAGGGTAGGTTCGAAAATAGTATCTAAGAATTTTATCTTTAAATTATTGCGTGAGAGAGTATC
>JAGLTB010000058.1 GCA_023270155.1 Candidatus Heimdallarchaeota archaeon
TCATATCTTACAAGTCTAGAGGAAGTATCCTATACCTGGAATGAATGGCTGGAGTATGCACATTCTTTAGGTGGAGCACTTCTTGTAGGTTTATCCCTTCTTGTTTCCATGATATTAATTATCATACCAATAGCAAGAAAAAACCAAATGACTGCGTATAACTTAGCTATTTTCGGAGGAATTATAGCAGGTGTTCAGACAATAATCATCAAGGGGATAACAGTTTGGTTTTCAGCACAAAACTGGAATGTAAATTTGATAATTGTGATTATGTACATTCTAGCAATGCTAGCAACATCATTACTGTCTACAGGATCTCTTCAGTTTGCATTTAAAGAAGGCAAAGTGTCAATAGTTATGGCAATCTACAATGGAATAACAATTTTGTTTCCTATGTTTTTTGGCGGAATTTTACTTAAAGAATGGGAAACAATGATAACAACAAACAAAATCATTCTTGGATTTGCAATTCTTCTAACTTTAGCTGGGATTGTATTATTAAGTTTGAACCATACTCCTTCCTTTATGAAAGAAGACGACCAGTAGCATCTTCTACATTTTTAATGCTCTGATCTACATCTACATCTAGTAATCTATTCTCACGCATCACGATTTTTCCATCAACAATTACATTTTCTACATCATTACCTTTCATTGCATATGCAAAATGGTTCAATATAGAATAATCAAAGTTATTTGGAGTTAAATGAGGTTTCTTAAGATTTATAGTAATAATATCTGCAAGAGATCCTGGTTCAAGAGTTCCTATCCCTTTCCAATTAAGAGCTCTAGCCCCTCCTATTGTAGCCAGTTTGAAAACCTCTTGTGATTTAATGAGTGTAGGGTTATGATGGAATCCTTTGTAGTATAAAGCTAAGAATCGAATAGTATCAAAGAGATCTAGAGTGTTATTACTTGCAGGACCATCAGTACCTATTCCAACCGAAGAAACATCTGTTATGATCTTAGGTACAGGAGGCATATAATTACCAAGTTTTGCATTTGATAAAGGATTCAAAGATACTCTTACTTTGTTTTTCTCCAAAATCTTGATGTCGTTTTCATTCACGTATATGCAATGAGCTGCAAGAAGATATTCACTTAGAATTCCTGTAGAATCTAGTAATTCCGTTGGTGTAGAAACTTCAGGAAAATCTATGTCATGCTCTTTGTGTAGTCTTTGACTTTGTTCTATTTCGTTCTCTGACTCTGCCAAATGTGTGTGAAGCAAGATTTTTGGTTTATCGGTTTGGGATTTATTGTACTCCTTAAGATATTTATTAGCTTCTTGAAAATCTGGTATAGTTACAGTATAAGGTGAATGAAGAGAGAGACTAACTCTAAGTCTTTCTTGAACTGTATTATGATGCTTTTCAATAACTTCTATAGCATCAGGGAGTTCTGCGATTCCAGTGATAACTGGTGCTGCTATCATCCCTCTTAAACCTGTTTCTTCTAAAGCTTGAGCTTCAGATGAAGGATACCAATACATAGAATTTAAGGTTGTTACACCTGCTAACAAAGATTCAATAGCTCCAAGTTTTGCACCAACATACACATCATCAGCTTGAAGCTTGTCTTCCAGAGGCCAGATATGTTTTCGAAGCCAGGTGTCAAGAGGAAGATCATCGGCTAATCCCCTAAAAAGTGTCATTGCTAAGTGAGTGTGACAATTTACTAATCCTGGAATTAAGAGTTGGTTTTCATCTCCAATAATTTCATGTTTGTTTATATCCTTCTTTAGTTTGGAAAAAGAATCAATACCAAGAATCGAATTTCCTTCGACCAAAACTAAAGGATCTTTAATGAAGTGAAGTTTTAAATTCGCGTCATAATAGATAGCTAATTTTCCTCTTATGGCTAAATCCATATGTGGTTTGTGTAAAAAGAATATTTTAGTTTATTCCTTTACTGCAAAACATTTAGTTA
>JAGLTB010000059.1 GCA_023270155.1 Candidatus Heimdallarchaeota archaeon
TATTTCTATCAGGATGGATCAATAATTCGATTGGAATCCTTTGATAATTTAGTTTTTATTCAACTAAACAGATTTACTGAATATGATTCTGGTTACACTCATTGGTTTGGAAAAGTTGATGAAGGTTTCCAAAAAAAATGGTATTTGGGATATATGGAAGAACAATTTCCTAATTACACTTTAGCTATAAATCAGCTACTGGAGAATTTCTTCGGATCTCAATAAACTCGGTGAATTTTGATGGCTCCAGAACAAGAAGACAAGATTAGTAGAGTTCTTGAACACCCAACTACTCTCAAACTCTTCATCTACCTACGCTCCAAAACTAAAGAGGATATTGGAGTAAGGGAAACTCAACGAGCAGTTTCCCTCAATAGTCCAAGTACTGCTGTATGGCATCTAGACAAACTCGAGGAAGCTGGACTTATAGAAAAACTCCCCTCTACTCGATATAGATTGTCACAAGAAGGTAAACAACTTTATAGATTCCAAATTCCAATCCGAATCACAACACATTTTATCAGAGGTTTCTTAATTCCAAGGAATGCTTTTCAACTTAGTTTTATGATCTCGATAATAATTTCCACATTCATACTAGTTTGGTTCTATCCTTTATTAGCAGCAATTAATGGATTAGTAGGAATGTGTGTTATCGTGTTTATTTCATTTTCAAACCTAAAAAACATAGAAACCCAAATGAGATTTTATGCTCCAAAAGATAGAAAGAAAACTTGACTATTGTTAAAATTCAAGAAGGGGAACATTTAGTTCTCTTGGACAAGGGAAGCAATCAAGCATTGAAGGAATTAAAAAATTGGTTAGAACTGAGAGTATAATTTCTATACGAAAAATATAAATTATGCAGAATATTATTTTAACAGTTGACTACTATGTCGAAAACTAAACAATGCGAAAATTGTGGAGGAGTATTAAATATCACAGATCCTTACTGTATAAAATGCAGAAACAAATTTGATAAAAGAAATAGGAAGTTATTTTCCTTTAGTCTTTCTCTTTTCCTTGCAGCTTTATTCGCTGGTATATTAGCTTATCTTATTAATCATGCTCAATTAAACTTTGAAGGTTTTTTTATTAACATTTCCTATTATCTCTGTTGTGGAAGTCTTCCAGGAATGGTAATTGGAATATTTTTACTAATTGTGGGTTCTAAAAGGTGTCAGAGAAAAATACTTAAAGATTCACAAGTTGAACATTCAAAAAAACTAATCAAGACTGGTCTGATCATTTTGATTATTTCAGTAGTTTTAGTAATCTATTTCATTATTATGTTTAACTTGGCTTAAATAGCTGCAGATGAGAGAACATTTAGATAAGAAGATATGATCTCTTTGCTTCTGTAATATTTTTTAAGAATCTAGTTCTGTAGTTTTTGATATTTTGCGGATAATACTTATCCCTATTATTGAAACCAGAGATATTTTCTTTAGAATAGTGAAAAGATTTGTGTTTATTAGGCCATCTTTGACTATTCTAGTAAAGATCTCTAATCAGAGGTATTAGCATGACTACTGTAGGAAAGCCCAAAGAGAATAAAGAAGAATCTAGTTTTGAGCAGATAGATATCACTGAGGGTTATTTAGATGCTATCAAGAATATTTCGAGTAAAACCGAAACTGTATTTACTCCCAATGTTAAGGAAAAAATTTATCCTGAGGGAGTTCAAAAAGTAACATACAGCCCCCAAACTGAATCGATTTACTATTATAAATCTGAAAATAAGGTAAGTAGTCTTTATCGCAGATCATGGGAATTGTTTGAAGACAGAGGTGCTCACATAGAAAACAAGCTTATCGAAGAACTTCGGGAGATAAAAGAAATAGGAGCTGATTTGGAAGCTATTGCCACTGAAGAAAAACAAATAGATGAAATGAGAAACGGAGAACTACTTGAAGCTATCACTAATTTCCTCAAAGTTGAAGGTTCCAAAGCTTTCAGATTTAGAATTGATAAAGGTGCAAAGGAAAAATGCAGGATCTACAGTTTTCAAAGAGCTAATATGAAAGAGGAAATTGTTTTGTTTTTATCGGATAGACAAATAGTTCTAAATCGAGAAGATGATTCAGGTAACGTTCATCAGAAAGCTCTAAAATATATTACTAGAACTGTTCTCTGTTGGTATTTCGAAGGTTTACTAAGGATGAAGAGGCTGGAGAAAAAGCAGCAAAAATACTTAGCGAAGCTAACTAGATATCAATAATAATATCTTTTTGTAGTTTTATTTTTACTGTTTCTTTATAAGTAATTTATAAAGAACTAATATCCCCCAGATAATAATATGCATATTACGTTCCCTTTAAAGAAGAAAGTTGAGTTTTAATTAGGAAAAACATTCGCTTGAATTAAAGGGTGAGAATAATGTTATTTGAAATTAACACTGCATTTTGTTCGCGGTGTAAAAGTTTTGTTTCTGTTTTTGATTCGATAAATGATGGTTTTTCTTCTACGGAGATTAACTGTTCTGATTGTGGAAAAATTCTTTTCTTCATAAGATCAGAAGTACAATATCAATATGATACTGATTTATCAATAGACGACTTTGAAAAATACGTCAAGAAAGAGAATCTCAAAACAAAGAGCAAATCAAAAACAGTACAACTTGAGACTAACTCTGCTTGAGCATGCGGTACATATCAGAAATAATGATAGCTCAACAACCATACTATTTTTCAATATATTCTATATCTTTTGTGTGTGGAACCTGAAGTAACTGATATTGCTGTTGTTGGAGGAGGTCCTGCTGGTTTATTCGCCGCTAAATCAGCTGCTGAACGAGGTTCTAATGTTCTTTTATTCGAATCAAAAGACAAAATAGGGTTTCATGAACATTGTGCTGGTTTGCTAAGTGTCGATGGGCTTGAGAAATTAGAACTTACAAACCTACCTTCAGATGTTATTCAAAACAGCAACATTATCGGTGCGCATATTTATTCACCTTCCGGAAATTTAGTCAATGTAAGTAAAGGTTCCACAACAGCTTATGTTGTTGACAGAGTTCGATTCAATCAGTATCTTAGTTCCTTAGCTATAGAAAAAGGTGTGAAAATTAAAACTTCTACTAGTATTCTAAACATTAAGAGAAATGGGAATGGGGTTGAGTTACAAACAGGGAAGAAGACATTATCAGTAAAAACACAAGCTAAAATAGCTATATTTGCTGAAGGACGTTTTCCAAAACTAAATGTGCAAGTTAAGTTACCTTCTCCTCCTCGTGAAAAAGTCATCTTTGCTTCGATGTATGTTATGTCAAATATTAATGATATAGATCCCAAATTTGTAGAACTTTATCAAACACAGAAATTTGCACCAGGTTTTTTTGCTTGGATTATTCCCATAGACGAAGAAAGTGCAAAAATTGGAATTGGTTCTCAATACTCTCCTTCTGGAAAGTATTTAGAGAAATTTGTTCTCAAACATCCAATTGCTAAAGAAAAGTTAAAACAAGCAAACATAGAGAAAAAAACAAGTGGTGCAATTCCTCTTAGTTCCTATATTAAGAGAACCTATACAGATAATGTTCTTATAGTCGGAGATGCTGCAGGTCAGACTAAACCAACCACAGGTGGGGGTGTAATTTTGGGAGGTATTGCTTCTAGATTCGCTGGAGAAATTGCTGCTGATTCAATAGTAGCTAATGATCAAAGTGCTAAATATCTATCAAGATATGAGAAGCTTTGGAAAAAGGAGATGAAAACAAATTTGTTTGTTATGAAACATGTTCGTCAGTATCTGAATACACTAACAGACAAAGAAACAGAAAAATTGTTTTTGCTAATAAACAAACCGAAAATAAAGGATATAGTATCCCAAATTGGTGACGTAGATAATCAGAAGAAAGTAGTTTTCGGATTATTATTGAGGTATAATCTGTGGCCATTTTTTATTAGAACAGGGACAAAATATCTACTAAAGAAATAAATAATTATTATGAAAAAACTAGAAGTTCTTCTGCTGAAATAGCAGAAAAACAATTTAATATCTTGATCTAAGACCTGATAACTTTAATTTGACTTTAACTGAATTTTGCGTAATTACCTTATAATCAGAAGAACCTAGTGGAACTGCTAAATCATGTTCAAAAATCTCATCGTCATTCTTTAGGGGATCTCGCTCAAAGAGATGAAAAGGCACATTAATAACTCCACCCTCTGGTGCATCAACAAATTCAGTATAGAGAGTCAAACCTTCTAGTGGTTTATAAATCTCGTTTTTCTCAAGATTGATTGTTCCTTTGTTTGGTACTCTACTGCTATAATGAGGTCTTTTTCCTATTCTAAAATATAATTCTGATTCATTACCAAGTAAATCTCGATCTTCAAGAACTTTTAAAGAAATTAGGTCTACTTTAATCCAATATCTATCATCAAATTCCTTTGTATCTCGCTGTCCTCGGGCGTATGTATTCCTGTATACTTTTTTGACTACTCGTCTACCCATAATTTCAACCTAAAATGAAATATCACTAGCAGTTTAAAATCTTTCTAGTTATTCATTTTTTAGAAATTCTACTAAACAGAAATTTCCTCTTCGTGTCGCAGGTATACGTTCTCCAACTTTGAAATTCTTTTCGGGTAATAAAATCTGAAGAAACCCTTCCCACATAAATAAAACGAAATCACATAAATCTCTTTTACCTTCTACACATTTTTCCCCTGGAGCATAAGTACAATATCCTCTAGCAGGGAATTCTACGTATGCAACTCTTCTGGATACTGATGCTTTGATATCTTCTGGTAAGTATTTTGTCAGATCTTCCTCTGATTTGGCTTTAAGAGCTTTTATTATGTATTGACCTGTCATTACTGAAATTTCCCGTATATCTTGTTCTGAATCTCTTATGTTAATTAGTAGAAATTCTATAAGATATAATATGTGAATATTAGTGAATTCAGCTTTTGCCTTTTTCACATTATTGTCTTCTATATCGCTAAAGAATGTAGTAGAAATCTCTGCTAAGACTTGATGGAAAATAGGCAATAAAACAGAAAATGGATAGTTTTGCAGTATTGGAGAAAAAACAGTCTCCAATTCAAGATCAATACTAGGTTTTATCTCCTCGTCCTCTACAGACAAGAGTGGTTTTGTTTCACTGACAGTTTTTTGAATCTGTTCTGTTATTGGAGAAACTTCAGCTGCTTCTATTGGAATGATTTGTTCTCCAACTGATGGTATTGGTTGGTCAATTTTTTGAATCACCATTTGCAGTTGTTGTGATTGAAATTGACTTGGAATTGTCTCCACCATTACGTTGGAATTAAATAAGAAGTAGCCAAGGGCTTTCATGATACCTGTAACAATCAAAATGTAAGTAAGATCTTTAGTATCAGAAGATACAAATCTATTCGCTCCTAATTGAATAACAGCATTTTCTTCTTTCTTTTCAATGGATAAATTTTTCCACCCTAGAACTTCTACCAGAAGATCATATTGTTCTTCTATTGATAAATCTCTATGTGGTGTGAAGTTGCTATAAACAACATCTGCAATGGCTGTTATGATTATATCCTCTGTTTCTTTTTTTGAAATATCAAAAGTTGAAATTATTCTCTTCAGGGAATTTAGTAGAATTTTAGTAACTTGAAGAGCTCGTAATTTATCACTGCCTTTGTTTGTCCAAGTTGGAGAATATCCACTCATTAGTATCTTCCTTTTGTAAAACACCTAAGTTTCTTAATAAAGCTGTGTTAGTCATAGTTATAAGAATTTCTTTGTCGGATGTTGAAAAATCATTTTCCTTGAGTTTAGAATTGAAAATATAACAAGTCAAAAAGCTTAAAACACTAACCTAAACCTAACCCTATAGACATTAAATTGTGATTACAATGAGCAAAATGATTGACATGCCAAGATGCACTAGCTGCAACAAAATAATAAGCCCCAGCGAAGGGGGTGAAACTCGTTTCTCATGTCCTAACTGTAACGATGTAATAATTATAAGATGTAAAGATTGTAGACTCTTCGCCAATACTTATGCTTGCCCAAAATGTGGTTTTGCAGGTCCTTAAGGAAATAGTGATTATTATGGCAGAAGTATTATTAGTATATGAAATTCGTCCTGAAAGTCCAGAAACTACTCCAAAAGCGTTGGAAAAAGTTGTACGAGATAACCTCTCACCCAGATTCAAAATGCAAAATGATCCTGAAGAGAAACCTTTGTTTTTTGGATTAACTGGAATTGTTGGACAATTTATTATTCCAGAAGAGGATGGAGCTCAAGATGAGTTAGAAGATTTTCTGAATTCTCTTGAAGTGGTATCCTCAATTCAAATGACGTTTGTTACTCGTCTTTAATTGTTTCTCCCTAATCTAGCTCTTCTGTTTCAGTTTCAACTGAAATTGGCATTGTGATTTTTATTGCATTTCCCTTTTTCCAATCTGAAGGGTCTATATCTTCCATAGTTACCTGATAATTGTATTTCTTAGCTATTTCATTGACAATCATAAAACCTAGATGTCTTCTTACAGTTTCATCAAATGGAGAAAGATCTAATGCTCTATGAATCTCTTCTTTCAATTGAGGTGGAGTCCCTTCTCTATCAATAAACTCTATTTCAAAATGCTCTTCATCCTCAATTGTAAATTCTTTACCTGTAATTTCTAGTTTTACTTCGTTACTTTCTGTTTTCTGAATGAGACTTGAGACTACATACAGGAACATATCATGAAGAAAAGCCCCCCCTATAACTTTTACATAACTGGGGATTTCAACACTAATACTAATTTCCTTGTCATAATATTCTTCCTCTGTCTTTTCAACAACATTAGATAAAGTCATTCTCAAGGGTATGAAATTTAGTTCTGCACCTGTAGTAATATCAAGAACGTTAGATAATAGACGAATATCTTGCACAATGCCCGTTCCTCTACGAATTAAAACTCTTACTCTTTCAATAATGGATTTCTCTTCTTCTGGTATGTTATCTTTTAGGAGTTCATAGTAACCTGATATCCCAAATAGTATGTTGTAAATATCATGTGTTAATACGTTCAAATACATTCTAGATCGATTTGAATACTCTTCTGCTATTGATTGAAGCTTTGTTGCTTCTGTAATGTCTACCAAAGAAAGGACAACACAGTATTCCCCTGTCAAATTGTTTATTGTTGGAGATAATTGTACAAAGAAAGTCCTTGTGTCTTTTTTTCCAGCTTGAAGAACTTCAATGTCTAATTTCATGGTGTCTTTTGCTATATTTGCTATGACTTCTCTAGTTTTCTGTATAATGCCTTTCGCTCTATCAGGATCCAACTCCAGAGAATAATCTAGTTTTACTCCTATTGATTCATCGTGACTAATGTTGAAAGTTTTTTCTGCTTGTTTATTAAGGTAAATAATTTCGTTTTTGTTATTGACTAAAATTATTGGGAAAGATGAGAACTCTGATGTTTGAGTAATTTGTCTTATATCATCCAGTAATCTTTTTCTTTGAAGAGTAAGAAAAAGTTGGTTAGTGACGATTCTAAGGAAATGGATATTAGATTCAGATAATTTCTCTAATGAGGAAGATAAAACCAAAAGAAAACCTAGCATCAAATTCGTTGAACCTATAGGTAAAACAACTCCATATTGGTTCGTGAATAGACCAAAATCCACTTCACTTATTTCATTAGCAGTATTATAATAAAGCAGATTTGAAATGTCTAAATCAGGTGAGGAGTAGTATTCTTCTATTTCATCGTTTAATCCTATATGTTGGACTAATGAGAATTGATTCACATCTTTGATAAAAACACCTATTCCATCGATTCTTGTTCTTTTTTCCACTTTTGGTAAAATTGAATTTAAAATCACTTGAATTTCAGTTGTTTCCAATGTTAGATCTGACATTTCCACTACTAATTCAGTTTGTTTCTGTTTTAACTTAGAATTATATTCTTCTACCCATGATGTGATAATAACAGAAACAATTTGAGTAACATCATTAATAACTTCAAAGTAGTTTTCTACGTTTAATCTTTCAGTATCAGGAGTGAGAAATGTGTTCAAAACACCGATTGTTCTATTGTTTTCATACAAAATGGGTGTTAGAATTACTTCACTCACTCCCGCATCTTTGAGTGCATTCTTTATTGGAAATTTATCGGAAAGATCTGAAACCTTCAACCATGATGCATTAGATGTTGTAAACAGTTCTGTGTAAGGATTATCGCTGTCAAATACATCTACTTCAGTTTTTAGGATTTCCATATCAAAACTATCATCAGTCATAAAAAATGGAGTGAGGAATTGATTTTCTTGATCATATAAGCTAATGATTACAATTGATGGATTTAGTGTATTAAGTATTGTTTTACACAGATTTTGAAGTATCATTATTTTTCTTCTGTCTTCATCAAGCTCCCCACCTAGAAGTAGCTTAATGAATTCAGTAAGATTATCAACAATCTGATTGCCCACCATTTTAATCACAGCTGGTTAGAGATTGCTTCCCTCAATATCTTGAATATTCGAACAAATCTTATCTACATAATAAACCTATAGAAAGCTTCCAAACCAAATAACGTGGGGTCATACACTTTTTTACCCATTATCTGCATACAAACACTAAATATTTATGTTGGGATTAAGTAAAAAATAGTAGAAGAGGAGATACAAACGACAAAGGCATTATTAACTAGTATTGTAGATCACGTTGAATCAATATATGGTTTCTTTCTTGGTAATAAGGAGGGTATGATATACAAAGAAAGAATATTCAACGATGAATTATGCCATGAGCAAATTCTAGCAAATATAGTTAAAGCCATTTGTTCATTTGCTGAAGAGACGAAGGTTTCTGATAATGGAACAATTGAACTATCCAAATCAAAAATTTCTTTTGTAAAAATCCAAGATATAACGTATGTTCTTGTTCATGGAATAGAAGAAAAAAAGATCGCTGACAAACTGATAGGAGATATATCAAGTATTTTTGAAGATAAATCAAGAGCAAGATTTCATAGTGATGATCCTCAACAAGTTTTTGCAGGAGCTTCTGCAGTATTCGCTGATGTAGTTGAGGAGTTGTTTAAAGCAGTAATAGAATATTATGAGCGTTTGAAGGCTGAAAGAGACAATATCCCAATTCCCTTTTCAGAAGTACTTGTAAATATGGAACTCATTGATATGCCGATGCAATATGATGAAATTGCATTAGTGGCAAAAACAACGAATAAAAAGGAAAAAGCAGATAAGAAGGATGCAGTGATTAAGGAAGAAGTATCGCAAGAACAAAAATTAAGCGCTGTGACTTTCAATATTCTGAATTCAATGGAAGGTATTGAGCATTTAGTTTTTGTTGAACATAAGGAAAATGATACAATACTTAGATTCCAAAACGGTCAATTAAGCGAAAAAATAGTTAACAAAACTTTGGGTATTTGTCAGAAATTTCTAGAAGAGCTTCTAAAAATTATGAAAGACGAGGATTCAGAAAATGCAATTGAAGTTTCAGAAAAATATCAAATCATCTTTGTTCCGTTAAACGAAGATAATTTCATGTATGCTGTCGCAACAAAAGCAGCAGATCCTGTTTTGCTCCAACCTATTTTTGAAAGAATAGCTAACCGAATAAAGAACGTAGTTCTAGAATATGAAGATAGTAAGTAGGGAACTAAGTTTATCATTCTAAGTAAGGAACATGAAGATAATCTGAGATATTGATTTTCTCTGATATTAGAATGCTTTTCCATTCTTCTTTGCATTTACATTCCTCTTCCTCTTCAAGCTCATCAACGTTCTGTGTTAGCGTAAATTTCTTGATCTTACGAATAATCTCTTCATCACATTTCCCACAATTATGTGCTCCCCTTTCTTTTCCTCCCGCAACAATATCACATATAATTCGTATCTCTGGATATTTTTGCTTGATTTCCTTACAAATTGTTAGTAATGACCACAACCATGGCGAACGGTATAATTTCTGTTCATAAACCTCAGATAGAAAGGTACCTCTATGAATACTCATTGCGTTTATTGATACAGTATCTATATCTATACTTACAACCTTGGAAACGCTTTGAAGTATATCTTTTATTGAATCATATTCTGAAACAAAAGGTGGTTTGAAAAGAAGGTACGGTTTTACCTTAGCCCCTGAATTCAAAACTCTTTTTGCACTTTTTTCAAAATCTTCCCAAAAGAATCCTTTATTGATTGAGTTCTTCAGGATTCTATTATTGGCACTTTCTAAACCAATCGCAATTTCAATTTTGCTCATTTCTATATTTTTGGTCAGATTCTGTAAGATTTTATTAGTTACATATTCCGGTCTAGATTCAAGAACAACTTCTTCAATTTGCTCATATTTCGCTATTTCTTGAATTATGCTTGTTTGAATTTCTATTGGTAATTCATTCTCGTCTAAGAAACTCCCACTAGTAAAGAGTTTTATTGAAAATTTTCCTTCTTCTATTGTTCTTCTTAGCGTATTTTTAATGGATGATACCATCATATCAAAATCCGATTCTTGTGGATTATCATAGATATAACCACAGATTGAACAACCACCACTTTTTGCTAGTGCCCAAGAACATCCTTTTGTTGGAAGAATGAATACTAATGCTTCACCCTTGCCAGAGCGAAGTCGATGATTTTCTTTCCAATGGGTGACCTTTCTAGAATGCTTGCGTGATGGTAGAGTAGATTCTCGGATTTTCAGAATTTCTTCTGCTAAGGATTTATTGATTTTCATATTTTCACCTTATACTTCTTCTTTACTCTCGCTAAAATTCCAGAAGTCATTTTATTCATATCTTCCCCTGAAACAACTGCTGTTCCTGTAGCAATTACTTGATTATTGAATACTACGAAGACATCGTCATTAGGGTGAATACGTTTATCTGCATTTAGACAACCTGGAGCATAAATATTGCTTCCAACTACACGTTCATCTCCAAATTCCAGATTATTATACGAAAGATCTACTATTTCCTGTGCACTTTGGGGTAGAATTGTAAGAAATCCATCTTTTGAACGAATGTTACCAATATGATCTTTATTCCTGAAGATTTGCCTGTCGCGAGGATATTTTCCTTTTATTTTGATAGTACCATTAAACAGTGTTTTTCCTACACCGTTTCCATATTGATAATCAGCGACAGCTCGAAGTTGTTTTAATACAGCAGGAATCCCTTGTATTTGGATATCTTTGTAATCTGAAACAATCTCCTTGAGCGTTGAAGTCAGTTTTGATAAGGATTCTTTGCTTGTTGGAGAAGATTTTATTGATGTAGAGATTATTCGGGAGGGTATCTTGTTACGTATATTTTCTATTATTTCACTATATCCTTCCCCATGAGTATGATTTATGATCACCATTTCACTGTCATACTTTGATAAAATTTCAAGCAACAAAGAAGTTGTAAACTCAATTTCCTCAGTATTCCATTCCCCTGCTACAGGGATATCATATGATTTAGCAGGAAAGATATTTTCAAGTTCACGAGGAACTACTGCTAAAGGTGATGTTATTATTAGTTCGGATATGATTCCTCTAAGTTTTCCAATTCCTTCCTTTACTGCTTTTCTAAATAACATGTGAGATCGAGAAAACGAGTACGGTTTTCTTGCTGAACATGGAAGAAGAATAACTATTCTGCAATTGGAATCTGGTATAAATCTTTTCTGCACTCTCTCTCTGAATTCTGCAATTTCTGGTCGAAAAAGTGATTCCTCCCCTACACATTTGATTGGTGCAGATGAGAGAACAGGAGTGCGTAGTCTGATTGCTGAAGTATAGTTTCTATCAAATTGACGAAGAGCTGCTGCGAATGTTATTGAGTTATGAATATCTTGCTCTACTAAGGATCGAAAGGTTCCTGAGTTGAGTGCAAATCTTATCTCTGCTAAAGTGTTCTTAAGTACCGTTTCATTGTGACCAAAGATATTTGGTGGTGATGACATGCAATCTTTACAGTAGCAGGAGGGATGATTTTGTAAACTGAAAGTTCCTTTTGATGTTAAGAAATACCCTCTTTTTGATGTGAAGTAAGCTATGGAATTATCAAAGAAATCAATGCCAGCATAGACTAGAAATGTGTAGAGTTTTGGTGAAATATGTCCTGGAAGATATATTGCAATATCTGGGGGGAGCTTTGTTCTAACTAATGCTAGTGCTTCAGTTAGTTTTCTTTGATTGTTGAAAAGCGAAGGTAGCCCTGTAAGTGCTATTAATGAAACATCTGTTTTAATCACATCCTCAACAATAGGGGAATCAATCCAAGATAAAGGTAAAGTAAAAATCTGTTTATGTTGTTCAGGTAGGGAACTGAAAGTTTTGGTATATTCAGTGAAATCCTCTGAAGAAATTTTATTAGATATATATGATGGATAAAACGGTTGATTGGAGAGTATAAATGATGTAGCCAGTGCTTTTTCTTTCTTCTTTTCAGGAATATTCCATTCTAGAGGATATTCATTG
>JAGLTB010000060.1 GCA_023270155.1 Candidatus Heimdallarchaeota archaeon
GTTATAGCTGAAAAAACTGGTTATGAACCTAACCTAATTGAAGCAAATATGAATCTGGAAGAAGATTTAGGAATAGATACTGTAAAACAAGCTGAAATATTCGGAATAGTAAGAGAAAAATGGAATATAGATTTAGATGAAACTGTCAATTTAGCTGATTTTACAACAGCTGAAAAAATAGTGGAATATATCCATCAAAACATAAAACAGACAATTGTAACTACTGGAATAGAACCCAAGAAAGTAGAAATTGGAGAACCAAATCTAAAAACGAGTATCAAGAAAATAATATCTCGATCTACTGGTTATGAAGTGGAACTAATAGATGATGATATGGATCTCGAGGAGGATTTAGGAATTGATACAATAAAACAGGCAGAGATTTTTGGGGAAGTTCGGGAAAAATTTAATCTCCCCTTAGATGAATCAGTAAACTTAGCTGCTTTTAGAACTATAAATGATATCTCAGAATATGTCACACAAAATATCTCATCTGAAGCTTCAATAAGTGAAGTTATTGAACAGGAATCTACTCAAGAAGAAGTTACAACTGCAAAAGTTAGCAAGGATTCAGTTCGAATTGAAAAATTAATACAAGCTCCAGTTCCAATGGATTTAGAGAATATTGAGAGAATTAAGCTATCAGATCTTTCGAATTTAATAATTAATCTAAATTCCTCTTTTGCTGAAAAGATTGAAAAAGAATTCACCAAGAAGAAGATTGAGTTTGTAAGCCATGAACTGCTTAAAAAAGCACCTTCTTCTCTAAAGAGTAATAAGTTTGATAATTTCATTTTGATTTTACCAGACAAGAAAACAACACCTGGATTTATAGATCAAGAATATTATGAAAAATTGTTTACACTATTCCAACACTTAGATTTGAATTCTGAACAAAAAATTACTGCAATCTCACCCGAAAAATTCTTTGGGTATGAAGAAGGATCTTACCCACTCTCGGGGGGTATTTCTGGATTTATTAAAACTCTAGGACATGAATTTGAGATTCAAGTAAAGCATCTTTACTCTGAAAAACCTAGTGAAATAATGAAAGAACTGGAATTCTGGGATACAAATATTGAGATATCTTACAGTAATTCAATTCGTTATACGTTAGTTCCTACTTCAATTGAAGAAACAATTTCCGATGTTTCAGAATTGGATATCGGTGAGAAAGATGTCTTACTAGTAACAGGAGGAGGACGAGGAATAACTTTCAAGTGCATCGAAGCTGTTTGCGAAATAGCTAAGCCCAAAGTAGCGTTGCTAGGGATAGAAGACATATCAGAATGCAGCGTAGAAGACTTGAAATTGACTGAAACTGAACTCAAAGATAGAAAACAGAAAATGATTGAGAAACTAAGAGAAACGGAAGAAAGAGTTACTCCTGTAATGATAGATAAGAAATGGAATCAATTTATTTTTAATTTGGAAGTTCTAGAAAATATTCAAACATTAGAGCAAAAAGGAATTATTGCTACATATCTCAGAACTGATGTAACAAACAAGGAAGCTGTAGCTGAATCTATCAAGAAAATAGAGGAAGAATTTCGATCAAAAGTAACCCATATTGTTCATGGAGCAGGATTGGAAGAATCGAAGCAATTCAAGAAAAAGAAGTTTGATTTCTCAAGGTTTATTGTTTCTGTTAAAGTTGAAGGAATCTGGAATATTCTGAATGCTGTAGACATGAAGAAACTGAAAAGAGTGATATGCTTCACTTCGATAGCAGGAAGATTCGGAAATATGGGCCAAATCGACTACTCTTTTGCTAATGGTTACTTGTCCAGATTATGTTGGATGTTAAGTCAACAAGGAATTCCATCCTTAGCTTATGATTGGTCTGCTTGGGGAGATATTGGTATGGCTACTAGAGGATCAATTATGCAGATTTTGGAATCACAGGGGATATACCCAATACCTATGAAGGAAGGGATCAGGACTTTCGTAAATCTGTTCTCAAATTACTCAAGTAGCGAAGTTGTTGTGTCTCGTGGTTTAGGACCATTTGATAAACTGACTCCACATCAAGCTAAAATAACCGATGTTAAGTTCCCTATGATCGATAAAGTAGAGTTTAACAAACCTGTGTTTAGGGGAGATTATTCGATAACAACGGAAAACGATTTGTATATGCTAGATCATCAGATAGAGAATACTCCAATATTCCCAGGAGTAATGGGTTTGGAAATATTCGCAGAGATATACTCCCTTGTTTCAAGAAAGAAAACTAGCATTCTTGAGGATATTGAATTCAAATCAGCAATCAAGCAGTTGCATAATAAACCCAAGGAAGTTTACGTAGAGTTCAATCCTATAACTCAACATTTGTCATTGAAATCAGATTTTGTACCTAAGATTGCGGAAAAGAGAATTATGACTACAGAGCATTTCTCGGGAAGAATAGGTAGTACACTCAAGAAGAAAAGAAGCAAAAAGAGAAATCTAAACATAAATGAATCTGCAATAGAACTAATGACTAAGGAAGAGATATATTCTATTTTCTTCCATGGAAACAGCTTTCAGGTTCTTGAGAAATTGATTGAATTATCTGGTGAAAAAGCACTTTCAAAGGTTTATATCCCTGAAGAGAAGCTCTTTTCAAATCCCAAATCTACTGTTCAAATCCAACCTAGAGCTATAGAAGCAGCTTTTCAGACAGCTGGCTTGTATGATCTTATTGTGAATCAAAAAACTTCTCTTCCATCAAAAATCAAGGAAGTCGCAATCTATAGTAATAAAACTCCTAAGTATACTATTTCAGAATTCATCAATAAGGATTCGACACATAGTTTCTACAATGTTGAAGTAATTGATGAAGAAGGTAAGGTTATCACTAGACTAGATCAATTAGCAATGATTCACACTCAATTTTCATTCAAAGGTGAAGAAGATTTTGAAGATAAAAAGAATCAACTGAGAGAATATTGGGAGATTTCATCCAATTTTAAAGATAAAAGAATGAAAGTAGTACCAATCAAAAGGGTGACTAATTATCTTTCTAATGAACCTGAAGAAGTTCTGAAATATCTTTCTTCTAAAGAGAAAGTAGTTTTTGATAGAATAAAGAATGAAAAACGGAAAATTGAGTATCTCTCAGGAGTAATTGCAACAAAAGAATTATACTCTGAATTTCAAGAAGACAAAGATGTTCTTAAGAAAATAGAAATAAGAAAAATGGAGAAGGGTCAACCTTTCTTATTTGATAAAGAGAAAGGTAAACGAAGTAACATCCATTTATCTATCTCACACTCAGGAGACTTTGCTGTGTCTACTTTAAGCGAAAAACCTGTGGGTGTTGATATAGAAAAAATCGAAAAGCGAGAAGAAGGATTCTTTAAAGAAGCATTTACAGAAGAAGAGAGAAAAATTATCTTAAATGATGACAATCTTGGTACAATCTTTTGGACCATAAAAGAAGCTGTTTCAAAGGCTTTGGGTGAAGGATTGCACCTTAGTCTACATGATGTAGAGATATTCAAAGAGAAAAAGAGTGAAAATTACCGAGTTAATTTCTCGAACAATGTTAAAGAAACCATTCCCTATGATTCATCATCCTTTAAGCTTGAAAATAAAACCTCTACAAATTATTCAATAAGTTATTGTGAGATTGAAAAAGGAAGTAAGGAAATTGAAAGTAGAGAAGCGTGAAATACAATTTCGAGACAACAAAATAAAGGGCTATCTTTATTTGCCAAAAAAAGAAGAACAACATCCCTTGATAATCAGATTAAATGGCATGCCTGGAACTGATCCTAAAAAGGAAAAGGAAAGGATAGCTTCTAGCTTTACAGATAATAAGATTGCGTATTTCGCTTTTGATTATACTGGAGTTAGATCTAGCTCAGGGGAATATGAATACTATTTTTCACACGAAAATATAAACAAAATTGTAACTGATTTAGCTCAACATCCTAGGATAGATTCATCAAGAATAGGATTATTCGGTGAAAGTTTTGGGGGTGCAATGGCTTTATGCCATTCAGTAAGAGATAGACGAATTAAATGCTTAGCTATTCGATCCCCAGTTTACGATACGGAGAAAATACCTAAACTAAAAATCTTTGATGGAATGGCTCAATTATGGCAAAGAGACAAACAAATGAGAATACCTAAGGTGCAAGACTTGAAGAAGGAATTCTTATCTCAAGTAAAGCTCTATAATCCAATGAAACTAGCACCAAGCTTACAAATTCCAATAAGAGTAATTACAGGAGATAAGGATGAAGTATTATCTGAAAAAGGGATTCAGAAATTATATGACAAAATACCTTCAGACTTAGATAAGGACTTTAAGATTGTAGAAGGAGCGAATCATAATTTCTCAAAACAAAAGGATTTTGATTATATGAAAAATTACATCATTGATTTCTTTAAAGAAGCACTCTAATTCTATCTTTCTATCTCAATTAAGGTTTGATCTTGAGAGACATTTTCTTCTTTCTTAACATGTATTTGTGTTATTTTTCCATCAATTGGTGAAAAAATACGATTTCTCATTTTCATTGCTTCTAAGATAAGTAATTCTTGATTTCTTGAAACCTTATCCCCTTGTCTGACTAGAATTTGAATGATTTTTCCTGGTATTGGGGCAATTATTTTCCTTTTCCCCTCTTGCTGCTTTTTCAATAACTTAGATTGGATTTCGATATGTGGTTTAACTGAAAGAGAAGATTCTTCTCCATCTACGAAAATGTCTTTGTCGGTTACTTCTATTGTGAAAGTGTGTTCATCGACTAACACCTTGTAGACTTTCTGGATTCCTTGAGTAATCGTAGTTGTAAATATCTCCCCATCAACAGAGATATTTCCGTCTTTAAGAACCTCTACAATGTACTCTCTTCCTTGAAATGTAACTTTCTTCTTCATATTAAATCCTCAAAAAATCAGGGAAACTTACGTTGCTGCTCGAATTTGCTTTGTTCTTTCCATCTATTAAAGTCCATGTTTTTTCTTCTTAGATCATTTAATATGGAAGGAATCTTGTCCTTATTATCTTCATAAATTCTAAAAACAGCTGCAAGTTTCATTTTATCATAATGGTCAAGGATTTCTTGAATCTTATTAATCTCAAGAAAATCAGTTGTAATCTCTCTAGATAGAAATTCAGGAGTTTCAAGTATCGCCTTATGCAGATCTATATTTGTGATGATTCCAGTGATTGTTAACTCTTGGAGTGCATGTCTAGATTTTTCAATTACTTCTCTCCTATTTTCTCCCCAGACAATCAATTTACCAATAAGAGAATCATAACTATTTGGTAGTTTATATGCAGAATAAAGAGCTGTGTCGAATCTAATTGAATTACCCCCAGGAATACTCAATCCTGTAACGGTTCCTGATTGAGGATAAAATGATTTAAGAGGATCTTCAGCATTTATTCGAAATTCTATCGCATGTCCTCTAAAGGTTATATCTTTCTGTTTAAAGCTTAGTTTCTCATTGTTAGCTATTTTCAATTGTTGTACAACCAAATCTATACCTGTAATCATTTCAGTAACAGGATGCTCAACTTGAATTCTGGGATTCACTTCATTGAAGTAAAGAAGATTATCTTTCCAAAGGAATTCAGCTGTTCCTGCATTTTGATAGGTTATTTTCTCTGCTAAAGAGCAAACCTTCTCTCCTAACTCGTTTCGAGTTTTATCATCTAAAAATGAAGGAGCTTCTTCTATGATTTTTTGGTGAGATCTTTGGATAGAGCATTCTCGATCTCCCAAATGAATAACGTTACCAAAATTATCTGCAAGAAATTGAATTTCTATGTGTCGTGGATTAGTGATAAATTTCTCAATAAAGACTTCTTTTCTACCGAAGAATCTTTCAGACACAGTTTGACATCCCAAAAGGCTTATTTCCAACGTAGAGGGTGTTTTAACGACTTCCATCCCTTTACCTCCCCCTCCGAAAGCTGCTTTGATCATCAAAGGATATCCTATCTCTTCAGCTACTTCTTCAGCTTCTTCAAATGTAGAGATATAACCTTCTGATCCTGGTACAAGAGGAATATCTACTTCTTTTGCTATCCTTTTTGCTTCCATCTTATCTCCTAATTGGTCTATTACTTTTGGTTTAGGACCGATAAAAACAAGTTTGTTTCTGATAGCTTTCTCTGAAAGAATAGAGCTTTCACTAAGAAATCCGTAACCTGGATGAATAGCATTGGAACCTGAATCCTTTGCTATGTCAATTATTTTTTCAATATTAAGATATGTTTCTTGAACTG
>JAGLTB010000061.1 GCA_023270155.1 Candidatus Heimdallarchaeota archaeon
AATTTTTTCAAAACTCTGAATTTTTCTAAGGAAGTTAACAATGAAACACGTATAGGATGGAGTTCTAGCGATGTAGGTTTAATTTATCGCATGAAAGGTAATCTCGAATTAGCGTTTAAATACACGAAAAAAGCATACGATATTATAACTGTCTTCAAACCTGAAGCTTGGTGGTACATACTCACAGAATTATCGGAGGTTTATGTTTTAATGGGAGAACTTGATGAAGCTTTAAAACTTCAAGAAGAACTATTGGAGTTTCATAAAAATTCTGATATTAAAGAGGAAATTGCATTAGCTTTACACAATATAGGAAAAATCTATTGGCATAAAGGATTGAAGAATCAAGCTATAGAAATTATTCAAGAGAGCTCAATACTTGTTGAAGAGTTAGGTGATAATATCAGACTAGGTCTTATTTTTGCTGATTTAATTTATTTCTTAACAGAGATAAATGAAATGGATACAGCAATCAATTATCTAGCAAAATTAGGGAAAATAAATGCTGATATAAAGAATAAAGAATTAGGACAAAAATACAGTTATTCAGAAGCTTTAGTATTAAGAATAAGCTCTGATACTAGAGAAAAAATCAAAGCTGAGGTTATACTTGAAAGACTTCTTAGAGAAGAGATAGACTATGAATTCCAGCTTTCTATTCTTTTAGTTTTATGTGAGATGCTTCTGTCAGAACTCCAAGCTTCTGGGGATATACAAATCCTTAATCGAATTCAGAAATACATTCTTGATCTCTATGCTCTAACTGCAGGAAATAATTCGAACATTCTTAGTTCTGAAGTTCTGCTTCTGCAAGCTAGACTTGCTCTTGTGGAACTAGATACTGAAAAAACTGCAGAATTGCTAGATAAAGCAGAAAAAATTGCTGAAGAGAAAGGACTAGATAGATTAAAAGATATAATTACTCAAGAAAGAGCTAATATCGAAGGAGAAATAGGGAAAATTGAACAACTAGATAAAACTGCACTAATCAGAAAACGAATGGAAGTTATTGATCTTAAGAAGAGTATGAATGGTATAAAGAAAGCGAGTGTAACAGATACAAAAGTAGAAAAATCAGATCTCTCAGATAAACTATTTTCAATACGGATATGATTCTTTTCATAACTCAATATAGTTATAAATTCCCGAAGAAATGTTTTATTAAATCACAATGTCTAACTGTAATTTTCGGAGGTTAATTTAATGAGAAGGGATAATTATGCTATTTTTTCAGAAGGGAAAATTGGTAAACTTAAATTACTAAATCGATTGGTTCGTTCTTCAACTTGGGATCCTTCTATCTTATCAATAAGACAGATGACTGATGAAGTGCTCAACCTTTACAGGAATCTTGCTCTTGGTGGAGTTGGATTGATTATTACTGGTGGTTATCCTGTTTTTAGAGAAAGATCTTCTAGAGATCCACTAGGTGAATGGTTATTGCCTTTCTCTGACCTTCGTGTTAAAGATTTGGAAAGAATGATTCAAGTAGTACGTGATGCAAACTCGAAATGTAAAATAATTGCCCAACTAGAAAACGGTACCATCAACGCAAAACCCTCAGATGTTAGTTCCCCTTTCTCCAAAAGGAAACTTCGAATACTGAATCAAAAGGAGATTTCTGATATAATTGATAGTTTTGTTGAAGCAATTATAGAGATGAAAGAATTAGGTTTTGATGGAATCCAACTTCATGCAGCTCATGGTGGTTTGTTAAGTCGATTTCTTTCATCATATTCAAATCAGAGAGATGATATCTATGGAGGTTCAGCATCAAAACGTGTGAGAATTATCAAGGAAATAGTTTCAAAAGCGAGAGAAACTGTTGGTGATTTTCCTATTCTTATCAAAATGAACTGTACCGATTTTGTGGAGGGTGGAACCGATATTGACACCTTTCCTATTTTAGCAAAAGAGATTGAAAAAGCAAATGTAGATGCAATTGAAGTCAGTGGAGGTATGTGGGACTGTCTCTTTAGAAGCGAAGAAGAACTAGGTTTTAGACCTGTTCCTGCACCTGAGTCTCATACTCGTATTAGAGATCCTGAGAAACAAAGCTATTTCCTCAAATTTGCAGAAAAATTGGATCTCTCCATACCAATTATCTTAGTAGGTGGTAATAGACATATAGAGAGATTAGAGTCAATTTTTAAACAAGGCAAAGTAGATTTTATTTCACTCTCTCGACCTTTAATCTGTGAACCAGATTTACCTAATCGCTGGCTTGAAGGTCGAGGTGGTGATACAA
>JAGLTB010000062.1 GCA_023270155.1 Candidatus Heimdallarchaeota archaeon
ACTTGTGTTTACAAAGAAGATAAAGAAATTCATAAGAAGGCACAGAAATGGCTCTCTTCTTGGGTAAAGAAACGTCTGGCTAGTATACAACCATAATATTCTTATTTTACAATATCTCTCACTATTTTCTTGTTTTTCACTATTCCCCAAGCACAGAATTCAAGATTTTTCCATCGGGAGAATACTAGATTATCTGGTATCTGCAGTAAATGAGCAAAGTAAAGTGATAAATTAATTCCATGACAAACAACAAGAATTTTATTGTTGGAAAACTCTGTTTTTAGAGTTCTTAGTCCTTTTAGAAACCTATTCAAAGTACTCTTTGCTGATTCCCAATTACCAATACTTTTTTCTTTATTCAAGAAAGCCTTCTCGATTTTATTTTCATACTCTTTCTTGGATGAAAGATAAGAAAATCCTCTTTTTAACTCATTAAAACTAGCCTCTGTTAAAATCTCTTTATTTACTCTATTTGCAATGTATGACGCTGTTTGTTTTGCTTTCTTTTCTGCAGATGCAATTATTATATCCACGTCATCAAATACTCCACTTTCCACTATCTCTTTGATATTCTTGATACCTTCTTCAGATAGCTCCCATTGATCAGCTGGTATTGATGGATCTATTTTTGTCAAAGCGTGTCTTAAGAAAATGAAATCATTTGACATAAAATGTGTAATCCTATCCAGTTATATCTCTAGTTACTTCATTATCCTTGACTATTCCCCATGCGCATTGTTTTAGTGATTTATACCTTGGGAATAGATTTGATAGAGGTTCCTTTAGCAACTGAGTGAAATAAAGAGTCATAACTATACCATGGCTAACAATCAGAATTTTCTTATGGTTATACTCACTGTCTATTCTATCAATTACCATTTGGTATCTTTTGTAAGCTTTATTTGCTGGTTCCCAATTTGCGATACTCTTTTCATAATTTGTCAAAACGGATTCAGCAAGTTCCAAATATTCAGCAGAAGTTTCTATAAGTTCAGTACCTTTTTCAATCTCATTTAAGTCTGGTTTTGTAGTGATTTCCTTACCTAAGCGATCTGCAAGGAAATATGCTGTTTGAATACACATCTTCTGTGAAGAGGAGATTATCACATCTACATCATCAAAAATTCCTGCAGTAAATACTTCTTCTATGTATTTTAACCCCTCATCCGATAAAATCCATTTTTCAGAGTGGGAATTAGGATTTTTTTGGATTTTTGCATGTCTAAGAAAGATCATCGTGTTTTGCATGTAATCAAAAGAAAACAAAAAGGAAAAATAAAAGTCTTTTCAAATCGCCAATTATTAGCATATCCGCTCTAGATGACAGTAAGTAGAGACCTTGTGATTTCTAGATATAAGGTTCCCGCAATGAGCAATCCCCCAATTAGTAGGATTAAGACATTAATCCACCAACTTCTCAGTTTCTTCCTATTAAAGAAAATTTTAGCTCCTGTCATAGCATGAATTATAATTGATAAAACTAGAAAAACATCGAACAATCTATGATATCTAAATGGTATCCCACTAGCAAAGGAATTGGGAATCCAGTCATATCTTTGTAATCCTGCTATTATCATTAAAGTAACAAAAATAACTATCAACCATTTTGTAGCCTGTTGGAGTAATCTTATCCAATGTCTTTTTGGATTATCTAGTAATCTTCTGCTTTTGATTTTGACAAAGATTAAGGTATAGATAATATGAAACAACATAAGAGAAATGAAGCTCCATTCAAAGATCATGTGAATTCGAGTATATAGGGTTACATTAGCAACCCAATGTCTTGCGATTGCGTATCCTAAGACAATAGTTACAACTGAAAAAACTGCTAACCACCAAGATACAATTCGATGTAGAACGGTTTTAGTTGCAGTCATTTTCTACCCCTCAGAACTATTAACGTAGATAAACCAACTGTTCCAAATGCTATAAGCAAACCAAATCCTACTTCCTTCAGAACCCCTAAATAAAGTGGGGTGTCTTCTGGTTCATCCAATTCTACTACAACAGTTACTTTCACATTATCTGTTATTTCTTCACCCCATCCATCATAAGCTACGAACACAAAATAGTATTCACCAACATCCAATCCATCAATGTTGAAGTTGATTGGGACATTGGATTGCCAGGATTGATTCAACAACCAGGTTGTGTTTCTATAAATTGTATAGATGGGATTAGTAACATTCTCATCAGAAACAATCCAGGACAATTGATGACCAGTGGTATTGACTTGGTAAGATACATCATTTGGAGAACTTAAGATGGATAATTCTTCAATTTCCTTGATTAATTCGACATCATATCCATATTTGTACATAATATCAATATCGATTCCAGAACCTCCAAAATTAGGTGTTCTGTCCATCCAAACCATATGAAGTGTATTTAAGCTATCAATATCTGCAATAGGTCGCCAAGAATCATCAGCAGCGTTAGTCGATACAACACTTACTTGACCCCAGTTATTGGAGGTGGTATTCAACATCTTATGAAACACATCTTGGTCTATTCCCGCACTATTATAGTCTGTCTCATCGAACCAAAGAAAGTGGAGGTTATTATGCTCGTCAGCTTGCATAACTGGTACTAAAGCTCGACCCGAACTAGTAGTTGAAACTACTTCTGTTAAACCCCAAGTTTTTGATATAGAAGACCATTTTTTGTAAAAGATATCCGTAATGGCACCTGATCCATTATAATTAGTACCATCCATCCAAGTGATATATCTATTTCCTAGATTGTCAAGAACAATATCCGATCTCTCAGAGTAGAGAGAACTTTCTGTCGAAATAACAGTAGGTAATGTCCAAGAATCAGTTGTGGAATTCCTCAATTTGTAATAAACATCTTGATCACTACCAGAACTTCCATAGTTGTAAGCATCATCCCATGAAACATGAATATTAGAATCAGTATCAACTGCAATAGAAGGAAACCGAGAAACTAGAGAGCTTTCAGTAGAGATTACTTCTGCTACTGTCCATGTACCGTTTATGAAACGTTTTTTGAAAAGTAAGTCATGATCTGCCCCATTACCTAAGTAATTTGTTGTATCTTGCCATACCAAGAACACCTCTCCATTCCTAACAGTAATATCAGGCCATAAAGCTACTAAAGAACTCTCAACAGAGACCAGCTCAGGATAACTCCAAACACTTGACGATTTGTTCCATAAGCTATAGTATACATCACTATCGGTTCCAGAATTCCAGTCAAACCAGATAACATGTAAATTTCCAGATTCATCAGATACTATTTTGGGACTTTCAGAAGCTACACCACTCCCAATAGATATTACCTCAGTAGAAGACCAAGATCTTGTTGTTCTATTCCAACAACGGTAGAGTATGTCCCAATCAAAACCTTCACTAACCTGTATAGTTGGGTCTTGCCATACCACGTGCACGTTATTATCTTTATCAACATCTATATCTGGACGAAGAGAATTTCCATCACTTACTGTTGAAACTACTTGGGTAGGAGTCCAGTACATTGACTTTTTTACCATTTCATATTTAGGATTTTGACTGGAATCATCAATTTTGCTCAGACCTTCATGGATTGTAGAGAAAGCTATAGATATAGCTAAGACTAGAAATAAAACATAAGCTATACCAAAACCCCGTTTCATTAAGTAGACCTCTCGTATTTTTTACAGCATGAATATAACTTAAAAACTGATTGAAAGTACTAGAGCATACAATAGTGTAGCAATGTAATTGGATGTGAAGATTTGATTAAAATACATACAATAAAATTTGGTTTCGTAAAAGTTTACCTTCTAGAAACAGAAAGTGGATTGGTTTTAATTGATACTGGTTTACCAAAAAGTGAAAGTAAACTCTATAAATACATGGAAAAACACGAACTCAAACCTAAAGACATTAAGCTAATTATTATCACTCATGCTCACGGAGATCATGTTGGAAGCTTAAAAGCAATTAAAAATAAGACCAAGGCTCAGATTCTTATTCATGAACATGATGGTTTCTTACTAAATGCTGGTATAAGCCCCAAAGTCAACCCTACTATTTGGCTTTTAAAGAAATTTTATAACCCAGATAAAGAAACAAAAATTACTCCAGTAAAATCTGATATTATAATCACAGATGAATACCCACTAGAAGAATTTGGTATTAATGGGAAAATTTTACACACTCCTGGGCATACAAAGGGTTCAATTACAGTGATAGTTGAATCAAAAAATGCTTTTGTTGGAGATATAGCAATGAAAATTCCTCCCCTATCCTTCTCATATGAACCTATTATAGCAGAAAATTTGGAACAAGTATATTCTAGTTGGCAGAAGATTATTGATTGTGGAGTAGAAACAATTTACCCCTCTCATGGAAAAACTTTCAATATTAAACTATTGAAAAAAATCCTAAATAAAAGAAAAGGAAAAGAGAAGTGAGAACTTATTCGTAAAGTTGCACTAAACGATCTATAACAAGATCACTTCTATATTCAGGTAAGAGCATTGGTGCATAGCGTTTTTCTTTCAAACCTAAAGAATCCAAAGTAGATATATTCTTCCTCACATGATCCAAAGACAATTTTCCAACTTTAGCTTTTTTAATCTCTTTAGCAGCTTCTATACCTGCTCGACGACCAAAAACATTGATTTCGAGTAATGAATTACCCATCAAGCGGTTCTTTCCATGAACTCCTCCAGAAACTTCACCAGCTATTAATAGTCCAGGAATAGAACTATGACACCATTCATCATGTAAAATTCCTCCATTTTGATAATGGAGTGATGGGTAAATAAGAATGGGATCTACTGTTATATCTATACCAAAACGTTGGAACATACGGTCCATTGCTGCTAGATTTTTCTTTATGGTGCCTTTTCCTCTAATTTCTTCAATTAAGGGAGAATCTAACCATACTCCTCTCATACCAGTTGGTGATTCGAGGTAATTATCTGTACTTGTACAGCATCTAATAATTGCAGAAGCTTCTACATCTCTAGGTTCCAATGGATAACATATTTGTTCTCCATTTCTCCCTAATACTTGAGCTCCTAAACCTCTAACCTTTTCTGTTATCAGAAGTCCAACAATTTGCTCTGGATATGCTGCACCTGTAGGATGGAATTGAGTTGATTCAAGATTTCTTAACTTTGCATTAGCTCTATAAGCCATCAGTACTCCATCCATTGTCGCACCATAGTGATTTGTTGTAGGAAATCCTGCAACATGAAGTCTTCCAAATCCTCCCGTTGCCATAATTGTAGTTTTCGCCTTAACAACGAAATACTGTTTTGTTTCAAGATGATAAAGAATAGCGCCTGCAACTCTGCCTGTTTCATCAGTTAACAATTCGATTGCAGGAGTGAACTCTAGAACTGGAATATTAAGATTTCTGAATTCATCTCTTACAACTCTAAAGATTTCTAATCCAGTATAATCCTTTGCACTATGCATTCTAAACCTTGATGTACCTCCACCAGAAAGTACCATAAAATTGCCGTTTTCATCTAAATCATACATTACACCGAGATCTTTGTGCCATTTTAGAATTGCTGGTGCGTCGCTAACAAGAGCTTTTGCTAATTCTGGAATATTATCAAAATGCCCACCGCCAATAGCATCAAGATAATGAATTAAGGGAGAATCCTCAGGTCTATCTGCAATTTGGATTCCACCTTGAGCCATTACTGTGTTAGCATCACCATGTCTTAATTTGCTACTGACAAGAATATCTTCAATAGGAACACCCGAGTGATGAGCCCATATTGCTGCAGCAGTACCAGCTCCTCCTGCACCTATAACTAAAACTCCCACATCATAATCTATTTTTGAAAGATCAATATCATCAGGATTGAAAATTGGGTAAGATTCTAGAATATTTGCTACTTCCTCGGGAACTATGTCACCTTTATTTTCTCCATAGAGAAGAGCTCGTTTTACATCTGTCTTGTAGTCTGGATGATTTTCTTTCAGAATCTTATCACGTTCCTCCATTGTCATGTGAGGGAATACTTCATTCATACGCTTGCTTCGAGTTTTGTTAACCTTATCTATCGATTTTCTCATTTCTTCTGTATATCCACCTGTTAACTTCATTTTTTACACCTCTTAATTCTCCTTGTCCCTTTTCTTGTATCTATCTTCTAGCACATCTTTGGATAACGAGAAGAATTCCTTGAAACCATCATCATATTTTCCTTCTTCAATTTCCTTAATTCTCTCACCAAGATAAGCAGGTGTTTTCATAATGTATCTTCCATGGAGTCTTCTGACTAACTGTGCTACATGGTACTGTGGTATCTCTGCAGGACATCGAATCGCACACAGACCACAGTTAACACAATCGAAGCTTTCCTCTGCAGCTCTGTCAATTTGACCTTGAAGACTGTGTTGTATATAGTCCATTACTTTGATATCTTGAGGACATACTTTACTACAAGCATTGCAGCTCAGGCATCTTGCTACTTCTGGAAAATAACGAAGAACTGCATTAGCAGATGGGACTAAATTGTTAATGTCATATTCAGGCTTATCTGCAGGAACGAATGGTAGTTGTGTTAAAACCATTCCTTCTTCAACCATGGTTTGACAAGCAAGTGCTGTATAGATTCGAAAGTCACCTTCCTTTCTATAAATTGTGGAACATGCTCCACAGAAACCTGCTCTACATCCAGAACCTCTTGTAAACTTGTATCCTACAAATTCCATAGCTTTCATTATAGTTAATGTTGCTGGAACTTCATAGACTTGCCCCATTATGTATATCTTAACTTTGGAATTTTCTTCTTTCTCATTTTCTGTTATAGTTTTTGTTTTAGACATTTTAACCCTCTACAGTAATTTTAACTCCTCTAATAGAATTCGAGGATCAATTTTATGATCTTCAAAATGGTTAATCTTTAAGGATTCACCAAATGCAATAGCCATTAGTTGACTGAAATAGAACACAGGTAAAGTATCCTTTCTACCAGTTTTTTCTGCTATTACTTTTTGTTGCTGGTCTATATTATAAGCACATAGAGGACATGCTACTGCTAGTGCGTTAGCTCCTCTGACTCTTGCTGCTTCTACTATTTTCTCTACTTGACCAGTAACTATCTCCTCCTCATCCACTATGTGATATGATCCACAGCAATACTTGAATAATGGAGAGAAAATAGCTTCTGCTCCAAGACTTTCCATTAAGTCTTCAAGAACTGTTGGCATATCTACATCATCTATTTTTGCCACTTCTGGATGCAATAGCATACATCCATAATATGGAGATACTTTTAATCCCTCTAATGGTTTAACAACATTACTCCTTATTTTTTCAAAACCAATGACATCTCTTAATACTTCAAGAAAGTGTTTTACTTCCATGTCACTTGAATAAGTTTCATCATCTTCTTCTAGTTGAAAATTTATCGTTTCCAAATCATCAGGATTTTCCTTAACTTCTTCATTAACAATTTTCAGAGTACTATTACACATTGAACAAAGAGTAATGACATGGTTTGAAGAGTCTTCTAGATCCTCCAAATGACTTTTAGAACGAGCTAATACTCTTACTGGAGCAATACGTTTCATTAAATTATCTGTGGTCATAGTATGAACTGTTCCACAGCAGTTCCAGTTTGGGATTTCAACGAGTTCTGAATTTAGTTTTTTACTGACCGCAATTGCTGTTTCCCCAAATCCTTTCGCATTTGTTTTTAAGTTACAACCCGGAAAGTAAGAATATTGTACCATCTAATATCACCCTGTTTTCTTACGAAAACTCCCTACTAGTGCTATGTTGGGAAGCTTATCTAATACATCTTTAGGAATATCTGCTATTTTCATTTTTTCTGGTTCTTCTCTCAAGATATATTCTCGTACAGCTTCCATAAGAGCTGCAACATCTATTTCACGAGGACAACGAATTGAACAAGTAAGACAACTAGCACATATCCAGTGAGTGTTTGCATTCAGAACTTTATCTTTTTGACCCATTTGAATATAATGAATTAATTGGTTAACTGTTTTATCCATTTTATTACTGAATGCGCATCCTGCTGAACACTTGCCACATTGATAGCAACTATAGATATTCTGCCCTGAGATTTCCTGTATTTTCGCTATGAATTCTTTCTCTTCCTGTCCGAATTTAATATATTCATATGACATTGGTTTTTATCTCCTCTTTTGTTTCTTGGAGAATAACATTATACACTTGTTTAACGATTTCATCGAATTTGCTTTTTAGTTCTTTTGATAGCTCATCACTAAATTCCATTACATTAATTATCTCTATACCAAGGATAATTATATCTTCTGGAATGTCATCATACACTTTATTACAGAACTCAAAAGCTGTGAAGAAGTCCATGTTATGAAAATCTGATACATGCAATGCGCTTGTAAAATCCTCCGGTTTAAGTAATACTACTGTTCCTTTAGGATAATTTCCTGTTTGAATTGAATCAACAAGAATAATTTTGTCATAACCTTTGAAAAGCTCAACAAGACCAATCCCCCCTACCGAAACATCTCCAATAACTTCAACACTAGTTGGAAGAGAAAGTTTTTCTTGAATGAAGTCGACAACTTTGATTCCTACTCCATCATCTCCAACTATGGGATTTCCTAATCCAATCAAAGCTAC
>JAGLTB010000063.1 GCA_023270155.1 Candidatus Heimdallarchaeota archaeon
TTGGGAAGTATGAGCTGGTAGGACTCTATAACACTCTTCCTCTTTAAGTAAGGAGTTCAGCTCATAGTAGAACAACACTTTTTTCTCTTTCTTCAGAGAGGTTTTGATCAAAAAATTCGCTCGATTATAGAGATTTTTCACTCGATGGCACAGTTTGCTTAACGTAGGGTGATAGTCTACTTCTATACACTCAACACGTAAAGCTTGCACTGTTTTCTTATCTTTAATTTACTATATAAATCCCGTAATTTTTCCTTCTATTAAGCACTTTAAACTGCTGAATCATCTACTTAAGGAGACAAGGAGACAAGGAGACAAAAAATAATTATAAAACTATAACAAATCTTCCAAGGATTGTCCTTTTGATTGCATTTCTCTAAGTTTAGACAGATTATCTACTGCATTTCTTAATGCGGATACTGTTATTGTACCTCCAACTATTAGACCAATTGCTAAAGTTTCAGCTATCTCTCCGTCAGTACAGCCTTCTTGCACTACTCTTATCATATGATATCTAACACAATCATCACATCTTAAAACAAGTGAAGAAACGAGACCTAATAGTTCCTTTATCTTCTTCGATAATTCTCCATCTAGATAAGCTCCTGTATCCAGAGCGAATAATCTGTTTATTTGCTTGTTTTGAAGCTTAAAAATTTTCTCATTCATTTCGTCCCTATGTTTTTTAAAATCAAACAATTCGTCCATAGATTCATGAAATTACACTTCTCTATAAATTATTTGCGCTCTAAATTTCTGTATAACTGGAAAATATATTAAGGGAAGAAAGAATTATTGATTATGTTTGATGAATCAAACCTATTTTACAAAATGGTTGATTGGGAAAAAAGGTTGGAAAGAGAGAAATCTTTCTTTAAGAAAAATCTTGAAAATATACTTCCATCCGAGGGAGAAATTTTAGATTTAGGGTGTGGAATTGGACACCATTTAACCATGTTTGCTCAATGGGAATATAGAGGTTTAGGGTTAGATTTTTCTGAAGCTAGTATTGAAAAGGCAATTCAAAAATCTAAAGAAGATAAGCTAGAACACTTATTGGAATATATTTATGCAGATATGAGGGAGTTGCAGAGTGTAATTGAGAATAGAAAATTTAATCTGATACTTTGTATTGGAAACAGTTTTGCTCTTTTTCCTTTAGAAGAAAGAGAAAGAATTGTAGATCAAGCTTTGCAAGCTTTGAAGCCAAGAGGAAAATTAATCTTACAAGTAGTTAATTATATGAAACATACTAATGAATCAGAATGGACTATTAATCCTAATGTTTTCAGAAATGAAGAAGGAATGCTAAGTTTTTTTGTGAGAATATTGGAATGGTCAAATAATAGACAAGAAAAAGTTAATATGTATGTACAAAGATTGTACCAGGATACAAATAATCCTAAGGAATTTATACAGTCACAAAAAGATACTGAGTTCTTTGTTTTAAGAAAATCAGATTTTATATCTCTGGAAAAAGAAAGAGAACTAGAAATAAGCTATTTTGGTAATTTCTCTTGGAAAGAGTTTGAAGAAGAAAAAAGTAATGATTTGATAGTAATTATTGAGAAGAGCTAAAGATCATCGTAAGGGTCTATCACATTTTCTTGTATTACTACTCTTTTTCCAATTGCAGAGAAGATTGGAAGAGCTATTGTTCTTAGATTATCTTGAATTAGCTTCATTTCCTCATCAACTTTGGACTTATATTCTTCCTCTGTTATGAGATTCTCTTTCTTAATATTAAACCATTCATTAGCAATGTTATTTTCTAATTCTTCCCTCTCCCATATTCTAGAGTTGATGTATTTTGTAGTTTCTAAACCAGCTGAGATGAAAATTGATTGCAAAGCTCTTCCTACTTTTGGATTCCCACCATGCTGTTGGATTGCTTTTTCATGAAATTCTCCTAAACCTAGATTTGGATGTTCCATCCACCCTCCATAATCTGGTTCCGCAAGAGCAACAACAAAACCATCTTTTTTACACACCCTAATCATTTCCATTAGAGAAGCAAAAGGTTTAGGTTTCCACATAAAGAAGTAATGACATAAAACTACATCAAAAGATTCATCTCTTATTGTTAATTTATCTTCATTGGACTTGAAGAATTCAACTCCTTTAACACGTTCAGCAGCCTCTGCAACCATTAGATGATCAGAGTCTATTGCCGTAATTTGTGCATCAGAGAATTCTCTAAGTTCTTGACTTATTATACCTATTCTAGAACCTACTTCTAGAATACGTTTTGCTTTTTTTAGTTCTATTTTTTTATAAATTTGTTTTCTAAAAGAACGACTGAAGTTTATTTCTCTCACGAATTCTTCATAATAATGTAGACAATCATCAGAACAAAATCCTTCACTCATATTTGACACCTGTTTGTTGTTGTGGTTAGAAGTATTAAGAAATACATAAGCCTTTTTATGAGACTACTAGTTGTTAATTAAAAAGATATAAAAATTAAAAGAATGAATGAAAAAATGAAGTGAGATATATGATTAAGAAGCATTTTAGTGAAGTTGAAGAACAAGAGGTTTTAGAATATGGATCAACTGGAACAACCATAAGGTGGCTAATTACCAAGGAAAAGGATAAAGCTCCAAGATTTAGTCTAAGAAGATTCGAAATCCAACCAGGAGGAGAGATTGGGATTCATAATCATGCTCAAGAACATGAGATTTACATTTTAACGGGAGAAGGTGAGGTGTATACTCATTTCGAGACAAACGAAATTTCAGTAGATGATGTGTTGTTTGTACCTCCAGATGAACCTCATGGTTATCGAAATACAGGAGATGAGAATCTTATTTTTCTCTGCGTAATCCCATATCTAAAATAAGAAATAAATTTCTAAATTAGTTGAAGTTTTTTTAACCAATGTCCAAGTTCAGCGTGACAGTTTGGACAGGTTGATTTTTGTCTCAACCATGAGATAATATGATTTTTATGTGTATAAACTCCACAACAAGGAGTATTAACTACATCTTCTCTTTCAGATGGTTTTAAATCCAAATGACATATTATACATCGAGGTCTTGGAACTCCACATTTGTCACATATTTCTTCTGTAGGATCAAATGGATCTTGACAGTTATAACAAGTTAATAATTCCACTTTTTGCTCATCAATTCCAGAAACAAGAGATTTCAGTGCATCATGTATAAGAACTGACAGATTCAATAGTGTAATTACAGCTGTGTCATTGTAAAGAACAGCTTCCAAATAATCACTTCTCAAATAGAAATAATCTAAGTACGCTCGTAGAGCTAGAAAGTAATCATTTATCTGTTCATTTTTGAGCACTTCTTTCCAAATCGGAGGAGTTGATGAAAAAAGGTAATAAACATTGCTCAACAATGGAATATTGAACTCATCTTTGTGTGTTATCATTCTGTTATCTCTTCTTAGAACATCTAGAAATGATGGAAATTGTTTGTTTAGAGTCCCAAATACCTTAATTGAATTTGAACTAAACTGTATGACCTTAATTCTTGTGAAAAGAGAATATTTGTGTTTTTGAGGAACAATAAAACTAAAACCATTAGATGCTTTTTCTAAATTATGATCGCTTGCGTTCAGTTTGCTTATAATATTGTTGAGATTAACTGTAGGTTGATGTGTTGAGACAGCTGTACGAGTAGGTACAGTGTAAGCTGGTCTTCGTTTTACACGTCTTCTTTTCCTACGTCTTACTACAGAAAATATAATGAGACCAATTATTATAGGAAAAGCTAGTTCTGATAGAATAGTGAGAATACCCTGAATATCAACCACTTAAAACACTCCTCCAAGATATAACGAACCTTTCGAGTATAAAATAATAACTAAATATCTCTCTGAGAATCTTCTCAATGAATTTGTGAGTTTGGAGATATTATTCTTTATCTTCTTCAATAGCTTTCTCTACTTCCTGAATTTTTTGTTCGCTAGAGACTATGTTTTCTGCATCACAATGGGGACAAATGTAAATTAAGAATTCTCCATCTGTCTTCTTTTCTGCTCCTTCTAATTCCTTTCCACATATGTCACAGAAATCTTTTTGTGGGAAACTTGGCAGTTCTACAAGTATTTCTTTTTCTTTTCTCCATTCATGCCAATTCGCATAAACATATAGAAAACTCCAGATTACGAAAACTCCTGCTATAACTGCAGCAAGTATCAATATCCAGAGAAATTCAGCTACGAAACCTATTACAAAGCCAGCAACAAATAGAATAATGAATGCTAAGCTCATCCACAAGAAATCATCCATTTCCATATTGTCAAAGAATTCGATGATAGACATCAGATATAGTTTTAGAAAACTCATATTTAATTATTGCTTTTTTTTGAGCAAAAAAACCACGAATATTTATAAATTTCTTATTTATAGGAAAATTATGACTACTTATGGTGTTCAAATTGAGCCACAATTTGGTTTTACTTTTGATGAAATTAAAGGAATTGTCCAATATGCTGAAGAAATAGGGATGACTCATACATGGTTTTCTGACCATTTTATGCTAAAAGCAGATTCAATAGAACAGAATTCATTTGAGTGTATCTCAGCGATGATGGCAGCAGCTTCTTACACACAAAAACTTAGAATAGGACCTTTAGTACTTAGTAATTCCTATAGGTATCCAGCTGTCCTAGCTAAACAGATTGCTTGTTTAGATCAATATTCCAAAGGCAGAATCGAATTTGGTTATGGAGCTGGATGGAAGGAGATGGAGTATAATGCCTATGGAATTGAATTCCCTTCAGCTGGTACAAGGATAAAACAACTGGAAGAAGCATTGCAAATTATCAAAAGCTTATGGACTGAAAACATAACAAATTTTGATGGAGACTATTACAAAATTAAAGATGCTGTAGCAGCACCTAAGCCTTACCAAAAACCTTACCCAACTATCTGGATAGGTTTAGGATCAGGAAAACCAAAAATGACTAAATTAGCAGCAAAATATGCAGAAGGAATCAATTATGTGTGGGCTATTCCTCCTGAAGAATTGAAGGAGAAATTTGATGAATTTGATGGGATTGTTAAAGAAATCGGTAGAGATCCCGCATCTATCAAGAAATCTTATGGTGCTTTGACAGATATCTATGCAGATGAAGAAGCAAAGAAAGAAGCTAAAAAGAAAGCAGCAGAAGAAAGGAAAGTCCCAATTGAAGAAGTAGAAAAGGGGATGAAGAGAGCTCTAGTTGGTACAAAAGAGGAAATTATAGAAAAAATGAAAGAATATAAAAAACTAAAATTAGATCATTTCATTATTATGTTCCCATATCAGAAAGAGTTAGAACAGATGAAGATATTCAAAGAAGAGATATTCCAAAAAATCTAATTTCTCATCTTCTTATTGCTTGAAACATAGCTCAATAAAACTTATAATTCAATAATTTAGTTTATACAGTATGCCTTTCTTTTCATCGATTGATAATAAGAAAATATTTTATGAAGTATTTGGAGAAGGAGAGATTACAATTATACTAATTCCAGGATGGGTAGCACCTCACTGCAAAGAAGTATGGAAATATCAACTTGAGTTATCATCAAAATATAGAATTGTTTTAATTGATCTTGTAGGATATGGGAAATCAGAAAGAGGGAGAGAATTCCATTCAATGCAGTTATACGCTCAAGATGTAAGAGCTGTTGTTGATAGTCTTGATCTAACAGAGGTTATTCTTGCAGGTTATTCAATGGGAGGAGCAGTGATGCTTGAAGCTGAGAAATTACTCTCAGATAGAACAATTGGATTAATAGCTGTTGATTCGTTAATTCAAAATAATGCTTATGAAAAAATGGAAGAAGAAGTGATTTTGAATACAATCCAACCCTATGAAGAAGACTTTATGCAAGCTATAAAGAATTTGTTCAATGTTTTTATGTCTGATAAAATTGACCAGAAAGACGTTGAGCTTTGGTTAAAAGATATTGAACAATTGGATAAAAAAGAAATGATAAGTGCAATTACAGATCTATTAAGATGGGATTTCAAAAGTGTTCTTAAAGAGATTAACAAACCAATAAAAAGCATGATAGCAAGCAGAACCTTGCCTAATGAAGATCAAAGAGAACTGCATAAACAATTATTTGATACTGTATTTATCGAAGGAGTAGGACACTTAATGGCAGTGGAAGATCCGAAACAATTCAACAAAGTATTAGATGAGTTAGTTACGAAATTATCAGGATAATCTCCCTAATCTTTATTAACGTGAGCTAAAAATTTACTTATGGTTTCTTATGGATTACAAATAGAACCTCAATTCGGTTTTGATTTCAAACAAATCAAAGAAATGGTTCAACTAGCTGAAAAAAGTAAATTTTCACATGCCTGGTTTTCAGATCATTTTATGTTATCAGCGGATGCAACTGATGTTCTTGCTTATGAATGCTTCACATCAATGATGGCAGCAGTCTCTTATACAGAGAGTCTAAGAATAGGGGCACTTGTATTTTGCAACAATTATAGACATCCAACAGTGCTTGCTAAACAATTCGCTTCCTTAGATCATTATTCCGGAGGAAGAGTAGAATTTGGTTATGGAGCGGGTTGGAAAGAAGTGGAATATAAACAGTATGGAATAGAGTTTCCATCTACTGGAACTAGACTTAAACAAATGGTTGAAGGTATCAAAGTCATTCGTAATCTTTGGACTCAAGAAAGAGCAAATTTCAAAGGAGAATTCTATGAACTTAAGGATGCGATTTCTTTTCCCAAACCCTTTCAACAACCACACCCACCTATCTGGGTAGGAACAATGTATGCTAGACCAAAGATGTTGAATATTGCTGCTAAATATGCGGATGGAATTAATCTAGCGTGGGCATATACAGAAGAGGTTTTTGCTGAAAAGATGCAGGAATTAGATGTACTCTGTGAAAAATATGACAGAAAACCTAGTTCTCTTCGTAGATCTTATGGAGTTTGGACTAGAATCTTTGAATCTGAAGAGGAGAAGAAGAAAGTGTGGAAAGAAATAGCAGAGAAACGAGGAGTCAGCTTAGCAGAAGCTGAAATACGCTTTCAAAATTATATGCATGGAACAATTGAAGAAATTATTGAACGGTTAAGAGCTTATGCAAAGCTAGGTGTAGAACAGTTCATTTTTATGTTTCCTGAAAGCAAAGAAATAGAACAATTGAATATCATGGCTCAGGAAGTTCTACCAAAGCTCTAATCTCCCATTCTTCAGGAGTGGTTAATCCAGATCCTGTCCCAAAAACAACTATTCTTTCATCTTTTTCTATTTTTCCATCTACTATTAGTGGATCAAGAGCTGCTACAGTTGCTGCTGCTTCAGGAGAGATCATAATACCTTCTTCTTTAGCAACTTGAGCCATTGATATTTTGATTGTCAAATCATCCACCTCTATAGCAGTACCACCTGAATCTCGAATAGTTTGTAAAATTAAATAATCTGCAACAGCAACTGGAACTCTTAATCCAGCAGCAATTGTTTCAGCGTTCTCCCAGAAATCTGCTGATTCTTTTCCTTCGTGAAAAGCTTTGATTATTGGAGCACAACCAGTTGATTGAACGGCTATCATCTTTGGTCTTTCACTCCCTATCAAATCCAATCTTTCCATTTCATCAAATGCTTTCCACATGCCAATTATCCCAGTTCCTCCTCCAGTTGGATAAATAATAACATCTGGAAGAGACCAGTTCATTTGTTCTGCAATCTCCAGTCCCATCGTTTTCTTACCTTCAGCTCTATAAGGTTCTTTTAGAGTGGAAACATCAAACCAACCATGCTTTTCAGCTCCTTCCTTTGCAAGCTTTCCAGCATCAGTAATCAATCCATCAACTA
>JAGLTB010000064.1 GCA_023270155.1 Candidatus Heimdallarchaeota archaeon
ATGGCTTCAACAACTATTTTCTCTCGAGAATCAATCGAAAAAACTGTTAGTGAAGCAGTTGCTTTAGCAAAAGTTAGCCCTCCTGACACTAATTTCGTATCTCTACCATCAGATACTTCTCCTGCTCCAAATATTCCAGATCGTTATGATGATAATATTTCAGAACTGTCCATTGAAGACTTTACGGAATTAATCTTAGCTACTATTCAAGAAGCTAAAATTAAAGATAATGCTGTAATTGGTGGTAATTTCTCTGCAGGAAAGGGAGAACGTTTTATTCTAAATTCAACAGGTGTAGATAGGCATTCTGAACAAACATCTGTTAGTGGTTTTCTTAGCACAAAAATCAGTGATGGAGATGATATCGGCAGTTCTTACCATTATGATGCACAAACCACTCTCAAAGAATTTGATTATCTCTCAATTGGTAAATTATCAGGAGAGAGAGCACTTAGAATGCTTGGTTCTCAAAAGATAGAATCATCAGATCTTCCAATACTTATGGATCCAGAAACAACATACGGTACTTTTGCACCAATATTAGCAAACGGTATGAATGCATTTAATGTGTTTAACAAAACAGCTTTCTTTGTAGATAAAATTGGTGATCAAATAAGTTCTCCAAAATTGAGTGTTATTGACGATCCATTTTATCCGGGTGGTGTTGATTCATCTCCGTTTGATGATGAAGGTGTAGTTCCAAAGAAGATTCCATTAGTAGAGGATGGGATACTTCAAACTTATATTACAGATTCTTACACTGCGCCTTTAGTTGGGCTAGAGAATACAGGTCATGCTTCAAGATTTTCCTTTGCTTCAAAACCCAGACCTTCACCTTATTCTCTAGAATTCAAGAGTGGTGATATTTCTAAAGATTCATTATTGAGCGACCTTAAAGAAGGAATATTGTTAATTGATTCTTCACTTGAATCTAGTGGTAATCGCCCTCAAATATCTGATCAAATCAACCAAGGATTCTATGTTAAGGATGGAGAGATTCAATATCCCGTGAAAGAAGCAGTGATTGGATGTACAGTATATGATGTTTTTAACAAAATAGAAGAGGTTAGCAAGGAAACAGAAAATCGTAGTGGCCATATAGCTCCTTGGGTTCTATTAGCTCCAATTCGTATTAGCGGAGGAAAGTAAAATCTCTTCATTTTTGATATTTTTTAGCTCACTACATTTGAGTTTATTTTTACCATAAGATTTATTTCCTTGTTTTCTTTCTTTTTGTTTAATGGTTTCCATCGGATTAACTGCAATTGCAAATATACTTTCAGTTGGAGTTAATGCATTACTTGTAATTCTAAAACTTACAATCGGATTTCTATTTAACTCGATTAGTTTAATTGCAGATGGATTTGATTCTATTTTAGACTTAGTAACTGCAGGTTTTGCAGGGGTTGGAGAGAGAATCAGTAAAAAACCTGCAGATACGTCCCACCCCTTTGGTCACCATAAGTATCAACTTGTTTTCAGTTTAGCAATTGCGCTTACACTGTTCGTATCCTCGTATTTTATAGCAAGTGAATCTATCGGTAGATTGAGGGAAAGTATTCAATTAACATTTAATTACTTAATATTAGCAGCAGCAATAATATCATTTTTTGGCAAGATGATAATGTCTATAGTTCTCATTAGAATAGGAAAGAAAATCAACTCACCTGTTATCATTGCTAATGCAAAGAACTACAGAACAGATGCATTTGCCTCCGTTTTTGTTTGCATTGCATTTATTGGTGCATATTTCAATGTATGGTGGCTGGATCCGGTATGTGCTTTTATCATAGTAGCACTGATTCTATACACTGGTTTTGATATTGTGAAAATCTCATTACCTGAATTATTAGATAGAGGACCATCCGAAGAGATTGTTGATAAACTGAAGAAAATAACACTCAGACCAGAAGAAGTAAAAGAAGTTCATATTATCCGTTTAAGATCTGTTCTAGGAACTTACACAGGAGACTTTCACATTTTAGTCGACCCTAAATTATCAATTTTAGAAGCACATGAAATTTCAGAAGGAGTGAAAGAAAAACTTGAAGCAACAGGTTTATTCAAAGATTTAATCATACATATTGAACCTTATACTTCCAAAGAAAGTCTAGAAGGGGAGTGAGGATTCTACTCCTTTTGAGCTCTCTGCTCTCTCTTCCAAATAGTAAGATATAGAGCTAATTCTCCTGCGTGTTGATTTAAGTGGTGGATGTATTCAAAGAACCATTCTTCAACTGACATTTTATAATCTTTATAACTTCTACTTTCAGTTAAAACCTTATCTTCTAGACCTTGAAATAATGTTTCAGTTTTGGATGTAAGCTCATCATAAGATTCAATCATATCATCTAAAGTTAATTCTTCAGATTCTTTTTCGAAATGCTTTCCTTCTTCATTATTATTCATTATAACATTTGCTATCCACATCTGGTCATGGATTATATGTTGAATCATCCAATTAACAGTATTTGCTAAATTATGCAGTTTCCAGTTAAGAATGTTCTCAGGCAAATGAACAAGGAATTCTCTTAAAGTATCATGAGATTTCTTGATAATTTCTAAATGAAAATTAATTCTTATTTGATTCATAGGCAAGACTAAAAATGTCAATAAATATTTAAGCTCTCAGTTTTGGAGAAAAATGTCAACTGAAAGATTTTTATTGTACATCTTCTTTGAAAAATTGAATGCTGGATTTGGACATAAAAACTGATGTGTTAATTGTTGGAGCTGGACCTGCAGGTTTAAGTTTAGCTATAAATTTAGGAAAAAAACACATTCCCTGCATACTAGTTGATCAGAAACCTCGTTCTAAGATTGGTTATAAGCCATGTGGTGATGCTCTTTCTCCAAATTCAACTCGACGTTTATTTGAGCTCTGCGGGATTTTACAACCTAAGGGAGAAGAAATAGCCGAGGACTTAGCAACTGCTCATTTTCGACCAGTATTAGGTTATGAACTCGAAATTCCTTTTGTATCTCAAACAATTGATCGATTAAAATACGGACAACGATTGCTGAAATCATTAGCTGAATTTCCTTTGGTTGATTTTAAACACAGTCATAAAGTAATTGATACAATTGTTAGAAAAAACAAAGTTGTAGGGTGCAAGATACGTTTAGAGGATGGCAAGAAGATAAATATTTACGCTAAGATTGTTGCTGATTGTTCTGGTGTTCCAGGAATTGTTCGAAGAAATATTCCGGAGAATGTGTCATCCAAGCTCACAAAAAAACTTCCCAATACAGAAATCATGATGTCTTATAGAGAAATAATAGAAACTCCCAAGCTTCATGATTATCAGTTTCAGATGAGAATCGAGTATCATGAAGTACTACCTCCTCCTGGATACTTCTGGATATTCTCCAAAGGGGAAACAACTCTTAACATTGGAGTAGGATGGATAATCAATGAAAAAAACAAGCATCATAATGTGAAAGAAGTTCTTCAGCAATTAAGAAATAAGTTCTTTCCGGATGCACAAGTTGTTGATGGAGCTGGAGATTTATTAACTGGTAGATTACCATTATATTCGTTAGTTGCAGATGGTTTTATTACCTGTGGTGATGCTGGTGCTTTGGTTAATCCAATTAGTGGTGAGGGGCATGGTCCAGCACTTTTAAGTGGCTTCTATGCATCAGAGATTATCGAAAAAGCTATTCGAAATCAGAAATATGATGAAGAAACTCTTTGGGAATATAATAAGAAGATATGGAACCTTTATGGTTATGATGCAGGTTTGGGAATTGCTGTTCACAAGTTACTGAATGCTGTTCCGTTCAGTGATTTCTCGTATTTATTTGAGAGAGGAATAATTTCACAAGAGGATATAGATGCAATAATGATATCATATTCTGTGAAGTTGCCAATAGCAAAGAAAATTTATCAAGGAATCAGGAAACCAGGATTATTACTAAAGGTAGCCAAAGGAATTTTATTAGCAGAGAAAATAAAGAAAATTTCAGATAAGTATCCGTCAAATCCTGATGGTTTTGATAAGTGGGTAAAGAAAATAAAAAAGGTTGAAGGGAAAGAACTCTAAGTTTCAACTATTCTTCCATCACCAATTTCGATTGTTCTATCGCAAATTTTTGTTATTGATCTATCATGAGTTACAAGGATGACAGCTGTTTGTTTTTCCTTTGCGAATCTTTGAATAAGGTCGATAACTGTTTTTCCTGTTTGAGTATCAAGATCTCCTGTAGGTTCATCAGCGAAAAGCACAGAAGGATCGTTAATCATTGCTCTCGCAATTGTCACTCTCTGTAATTGTCCTCCTGATAATTTAATTGGAAACTGATTCTGAAATCTGGTTAAACCTACTTCTTCAATTAACTTGAGAGCTTCTCTCTTTACTTCCCTATTTGCTCTTCCAACCATTAATCCAGGTAACATAACATTTTCTAAAACCGTAAGTTGAGGTATTAGATTGTAGTATTGGAAGATGAAACCAATATTTTTTCTGCGGAATAGCGATAGATCTGAATCAGAGAGAACATCAATATTCTTCCCTGAAAGGAAGACTGCACCTCTTGTCGGTGTATCTAATCCTGAGAGTAGATTAAGGAGGGTGGTTTTACCACTTCCACTAGGTCCCATAATCGCTACTATTTCTCCTCTTTTAATTTCAACATCTATTCCACGAAGGGCATAAACTGTAGAATTTAATAATCTGTAGGTTTTAAAGAGAGATACACCTTTTAAGATAATTTCAGGGGGAACATCTATTTCGTTTTGTTTTTCCATTATAATTTCTGGAGGAATCGTCTGAAAATAAGCTAAATCTCTGAATTTATCAGAATAGAATTTTATCAACTGAATCTCCGTTAAGATTTTGGTAAATATATCAATTATATTGCTAACATCTTCTGATATAGTGTCAGGAACATTTTGGAATTTGTTAATTATCTCGAGTAATAATTGATAAGTTGCTTTTACTCTTGACTGAAGTTTATCCAATCTGGTGATATAGTCATCACATGCAAGGGTAGTATCCATTAACATGAGGTAATCCATTAATGGATTATAATTCAATTCTTGAACTTGTTCTACTAAATCTCCCCGGACTTCTGAAATTCTTCTGATTTGCTTTTCTAGAATGGTTATAGCTTGTTGAGTAGAAGAGAGTAAACCGAATACAACTCTTAGGGTTCTCCAAAGTTTGTTACTCATTGTAGCGATTAATTTATTCATTCTTCCCTTATCTGAAAAAAGATTTTCTAGAGATTCTATTGCTTTTTCTAATGATACGAGAATTGGTGAAAGATTATTAACGCATGCTTTTCCAAATTGAATGATTAGGAGATTTTCAGCTATAGTTCTTAATGAGATATTACTTTGCTTGTCTGAAACATCTCTTTTGAGAAATATATCGGGAAACATAATTATATCAGGTATATTTTCAGGAAAATCCCACACTGCAATAAAACTGTTCAAAAGCACGTCACTTACATGATTTACTACTCGATCATCAATTTCATTTGCTTGATTCTCAATTTCCAGAATTATTTCTTTTGAATTTTCAGTCTTTGAGTTTTTAACAAGATCAACTAACATTTTTGTAATATCTTTGATTTCTATATTTTGTCTAATTTGTTTAGCATAAAGAGAGCATTCTTTTGAACAATAATCAAACATAATTTGTTCGATTTTTTTGACAACTTCAGCTCTCTGTTCGGTTAATTCTGCAAATTCTAGAGGAAATCCACAATGAATGAAAAGAAATGTGTTTACCTCTAATACATCAAAGTATAATGCATCTAGTTTGTTTAGATATTTACGAAGTTTATTGATAAGTGAGTTTAGAGAATCTCTATTGAGTTTATTGATTAAAATACCAATAGTTAGATCTACAGTTGACATTTAATCACCTTTTCCTCCAGAGTCGATTATTTCTCCATCCACTATTCTGATAGTCCTGTGACAGAAACTTGCAATATATTCAGAGTGAGTTACAACTAAGAATGTTTGATTATAGTTTTCATTTATTGATACGAACAAATTCATGATTTCAGTTGAAGTATCTTGATCTAAATCACCTGTTGGTTCATCACCAAGGATAATTGCAGGATTCATCAGTAACGCTCTTGAAACAGCAACTCTTTGTTGTTCCCCTCCACTTAGCTCATTTGGTAAATGATGGATTTTATCTCCTAAACCCATCTGTCGCAACATCATTTTTGACTCCTCCTCAGCTTCAAGTCTTGAAGCATCGGTTAGAAATAAAGGTAAGACAGTGTTCTCCAGAGCTGTTAGAAATTCGAAAAGATTAAACAGTTGAAAGATATACCCAATGTTTTTCAGCCTAAATTGAGTAACTTCTGTGTCTGTTAGTTCATTAATATCTTGCCCACTGATGAATATCTGACCTTCTGTAGGTTGGTCAATTCCACCTAAGAGATTGAGCAGAGTTGTTTTTCCACAACCGCTGGGACCCATAATTGCGACCATTTCTCCTTTTTTAATCGCTATATTTATGCCTTTCAAAGCATGTACTTCCATAGGTGTGTCTTGAGCATAGATTTTGTGTAAGTTCTCAGTTTTCAGTATTATTTTTTCGCTCATTTTATCACCCTACATACCTTATTGCTTCTGCTGGCGTAACTTGACTCGCCCTGATACCAGGTAAAATTGCAGCAATAAGTGCTATTCCTATCATTATTCCAGTATAAAGAAGAATCCTCAATGGAGGAACTAGTAACAACCAGTCATATAGTCTCGCAAAAGCCCATCCTAATATTATGCTATTAATCAGACCAATTATCAAACCTAACCCAGCTAGGATGAAAAGTTCTAACATTATTGTTCCTATAATTTGCCTCTTCTTGTAACCAATCGCTCTTTTCATTCCAATTTCTCTTCTTCTTTCAGCTACATTTCTCATCGCTATAATTACCATCCCCATCGCTCCCACAATTAAACCAAATCCTACAAAATATTGGAGGAAGTCGAAAGTTCTGACTTGAAAGTCTACTACTTGAAGCATCTCCTCCCATACATTGTTTGCAGAAGCTGCTACGAAATCTTCAGCAAGCACAAGTTTAGATTCATTGCCATTAAAGAAAGTTTCAATTTTTTCTGTAATTATAGTGTTTCTCCCTTCTTTGAAATCTTCACTAGTTTTAACTAAGAACTTCATATAAGAAGGATAAAGCCCAAAATGAAGATTTAGTCTTGGAAAGAAATCGATAGTTGGTGTTATTAGTAAGGTTGGAAACATACTCGATAAACTAAAAGGATATTGTTGTATATTAGCAAGTACAATAACTGGAAAAGTAGTAAAACCAATACCTGTTATGTTAAAAACATCACCTGGTTTTAGAATGGGAGTTGTTGAGATGACCGTTGGCATACCATTTTCATTGTCTATATATCCGTCTTTGTTGAATTTTGTTCTATTATAGAAGAAATCCCAAAGTTCGTGACTATATTCCAACTTATACCTTTCTGAACCAGCTTGTTTATATTTGTCATTAAATTGAGCTAGAGATTGTTCAAAAAGGAAATCAAATACGTATTCATCACCATTTTTGAATGTATTATTATATATCAGATCAACAGAACCTGGGAAGAAGTTCGTAGGTACGTCTAATTCTACTTCTTCATCTGATGTAATTATGATTAATGTCGAATTTATACCTTTAACATGTTCTATTGAATCATCTACTTCTATTAGTTCCGTTTCTACATTAACCAAAGTTTCGTTTGCGATTGGTGAATCCAATTCAATATAAATAGGAGCACCACCACTATAGAATTCCACAGATTCTAAGGTGTTATAAGCAAACGTTGCTTGATATACACTAGCAAAAATATTCATAGTTAACACTAAAGTAAAAATTCCAAAAGTTAGAGTGCTTCTAATTGTTTTTGAAGTCATATATTTACTCGCTATAAGAGAAACACCTTTTTTGATTCTAGTTCTGTAAAGCACTCCTCTGAAGAAATTTGTTACCGTGTTAAGATTTACACCTACCCAGATAATGGTTCCCAGAGCTAAAACTACAACTAGTGTGATTAATATCTTATTATTATCCTCCATACCCTTTGTTTGCGGAAGAGATAAGAGAAGCATAAATATTGAAAGAATTATGAATGTTAATCCTATTCCGTTTCCCATTATTTTTCTAGAGAATAAATAACCAAAAAGAACACTTATGCCTAAGAGAATTCCACCAGCTCCACCCATAAACACCCATTGTTCTATAGCTGTATTCCACCCGGCTTTTGTTAATATTGAATCATAAACAAAGCTTTGAGCTACAAGTACTGAAATACCAGTCACTATTAGACTTAGTCCAATAGCTAAGGAAAGCTTCCCAGTCTTTTTCCTTTTTGTCTTCTTAATTCCCCTTATAACCTCTATTACATCTACACCTGCAGCTCTTATCGCTGGAAAAACACCAGCCCCAACTGCTAAAATCAATCCTAGAGCTATGGAATATCCAACAGCTCCAGCTGTAACATTTGGTTGGAGAGCGATTTCCCCATCAAAGAAAGTTTTCCCTATTCTGTCTACTAGAAATATTGACATTGTGTATCCTCCCCCTATACCTAAAAAGGATCCTAAGAAACCTAAAATGAAAGATTCAACTAAAAACAATCTAACAATTTCTCGTCTTCTTGAACCAATTGCCCTTAGAATCCCGAGTTGTTGCACTCTATCTTCTACCTGTATTAATTGGATATTAACCAGAAGGAGAACACCTGAAAATATAATCAATGCTCCAAATAAATTGAAAGCTAAAAGTACATCTTTTAGAACTTCGTCAGCTGTTTCCAGAATTAGAGCTCTGAAAGCTATTACAATTAAATCTTCACCCGCTTCAACAAGAAGTTCCAAAAGCTGTTCTTCGACAATCTTTGCGTCTTCATTGGAAATAGGGTTATTCTCGTGGTCACTGCTTAGGGCTATATTTATTTCACTACACTCATCATCTCCGAATCCGATTATAGATCTCATATTCTCTATACTTGTCCAAATTGACCAGCCACCAAGTTCTTTTCCTTTTCCTTCTTCTGCTACTAGTCCTACAATTTTTACATCGAATGTTTTAAAATCAAACTTAAACTGTGCTTCATTTAATTCTCCTATTCTCAACTTTAATGTTGTTCCCAGAGTTGCATTAAGATTCTCTGCTAAATCTTCTCCAATTAATACATGAGATTCATTCTTAAATAAATCTCCAAGCTTCGATCTTCGATAAGTGGTTCCATTTTGATCATATAGATTATCGAAGATAGGATCTTCATCTAGTTCAAAACCTACGAAACTAACTCCTTTTTCTAGACTCCCATATTCTAAATTGTATAGAGCAACTTGTTGAGTAATCCGAATATTGAATGCAGCATAGTCTATACCTGAGTTTTCTATCACGGGAATCGTTGTTGTGGTATTTATGGGATAGGTAAAACTAGAAATTATGACATCGTTTTCCCCTATCACATCAACAAAAAAATCTAGAGCTTCAGTAGCAAAGCTAGTTATTGTTATTTGAACACCAACCATTAGACTGACAGCTAAACCTATGGCTATCAGAGTGCCAACGTTTTTGCCAATTCTACGTTTGAAAGTTTTCTGTATAAGATTATTAATATAATTCATGAAATTCCCAATCTAAATAGTTTAAACCAACACTTCTTACGTTGAAATTCAAATATATAAATTGTCTTTTATGTAGATTATTTTCGAATAGCATCTTTAAACCAAACATTCAAAAGAACATTTCTTTTTTTGTCTTTATGGAAAAAATTCTTGCCAAAGGTTCCCCTTTCATTGGGAAACAAGTACAACTCCGAGCAGTTGAAAAAACTGATTTAGATGACATAATGAAACATTGGAATACATTTGAATCAAGAATAGGTCTTGGAACAATAATTCCTATGTCCAGTATGATGGAAGAGGACTGGATTAGGAGTACTCATGAGAAGGCTAAGAATCAGACTGGTTTCGCATTTATTATAGAACATAAGGAAACTAAGGAGCTTATTGGAACTTGCGGATATGAAGAAATGAATTGGATAGCAAAATCTGGAGTTGTAGGAATTGGAATTCACAACCCTGAAAACCATAATAAAGGCTATGGAACTGATGCTATGATATGTCTTCTGAAATTTGGTTTCAACGTTCTAAATCTTAACAGAATAGAGTTGTGGGTTATGGAATATAATGAGCGAGCTATTCACGTTTATGAAAAACTAGGTTTCAAGAAAGTTGGAAAGAAGAGACAAGCTCATTTTGTTCAAGGTTCTTATTATGATATTATAGAGATGGATATACTAAGAAATGAATTCGAAAAATAAGTAAAGTATATGGATTCTTTTCTTTCTAGATTTTCATATGCTGATTTAGGCAGTTTTATAATTATCAAGAAATGCAATAGTCATTATAATGCAAAATACCACTTTACCAACAAGAGAAAAGAATAATCCTCAGGTAAGAATAGGTATTTTGATTTCAGCTACAGGGATAGGTGTTTTTCTCGCTTCCCTTGATGGTACTATAATTAACATTAGTCTCAAAACAATGAAAGATTCTCTCGGAGTTACACAGAGTAGTATTCAATGGGTAATAATTTGCTATCTATTGACACTGATTGCTTTTACTACTATAGCTGGAGATTTGGGAGATAGAATCTCCAATAAAATCATTTTCCAAATAGGAATGTTTATTTTCTCTATTGCATCATTACTTTGTTTCTTTGCAAACTCGCTTACAGTATTAATCGTCTTTCGTGTTTTGCAAGGTATAGGAGCAACAGGTTTGGTAGCAAATGGAATAGCTATAATTACAAGATTTACTACTGAAGAGAATAGAGGAATGGCAATTGGTCTAAATTCTCTAATTGTTGCAATTGCTATTACACTTGGTCCAATATTGGGAGGAGTAATAACAGAGTATCTTGGATGGCCATATATTTTTCTTGTCAATGTTCCCGTTGGGCTCGTAGGACTGATTTGGGTACAATTTGCTATTCCTGAAACCAAACCTATTCAAGAAGAACGTAGAAAAGCGGACACTTTAGGTTCTCTTCTGCTAGCTAGTTTTCTGACCTTGATTGTTTTTGGATTGAGTATCTTTGAAAGTGATGTTATTATTAATGCTAATCGTTGGGCTGGAATAAGTCTAGGGAGTAGCATCATTTTTCTAGTAATGTTCATCTTTTGGGAGAGAAGAACTAAGGCTCCTATTGTAGATATTTCTATGTTAAGAAATAAAAGATTTACAATTGGAATTTTTACTGCAATATTTGCATATATGGGTTTGTGTGTAATCATCTACCAGCTCCCTTTCTTCTTGCAGGATATATTGGAGTTATCGCAAATTCAAACAGGTCTTATAATTCTTGGAACACCTGTTGCAATGGCACTATCAGCAGTTGTAGCTGGTTCTCTATCTGATAGAATAGATGCTAAATATATAGCTACAATAGGTGTTGCTTGTATGATGATCGCATTAATTATAGGTGCGGTTTTTGTGACATTTACTGTCCCAATCTGGTTACTTGTAGGAATTGCTCTAATCATTGGTTTTTCTTTAGGTGCATTTATTGCTCCGAATAATAATTCAGTGATGTCAGCTGCTCCAAAAGATAAATTGGGTGTTGCTAACGGAATGTTGAGTTTATCAACCAATTTTGGCTTTAGTTTAGGAACAGCATTAGCAACATCAGTTTTTGTAATTAATCAAAATTATTTTCAAAGAATTAATGGAGGAGATTTAGGAGATCCTAATAATTATATTCCTGCTATGAGAGTACTCTTTGGTGTATTTGCATTCATTTTGCTTCTTACTACAATTTTATCCTACTTCAGAGGATCTGAAGATAGGAATAATATGAGTTAAATTTTGCAGAAATTTGATACCAATTTTATAGTATCAAGTATATCATCAACATGAAGAATACCTGCGGTTGAATGAATGTACCTGCAAGGAATAGATACAACTCCTGATGGAACACCAGATTTTGTGAGAGAAATTCTTCCAGCATCAGTCCCTCCATAGGTTGGTTTCTTGTACTGCCACTTTATTTCATCCATCTCTGCTGCTTGTTTTATTCTTGCTAGAATTTTTTTAGGTACAATTAAAGAACGATCAGCAGCTGTTACAGCAGGACCTTGTCCAAGTTTAGTAATTGTCTTCTGAGGGCTTACACCTGGAACATCACTGGCTATTGTATTTTCAATTGCTAATCCTATATTTGGATCAAGTGAATAAGCACCTACTGCTGCTCCTCTTGCACCAACCTCTTCTTGAACTGCAAAGTTCACCAAAATTGTATTTGATATTTCTTCGTTTCTTAGTCTTTCAAGAACATGAAGAATCACATTACATGCGGTTCTATCATCAAATGCTTTTCCTAAAATTCTATTATCATTCAATTGAACGCTTTCAACATAAAAAGTACCTACTGAACCAATATCAAGTCCTTTCTCAAGTACTTCTCCGTAAGAATCGCACCCTATATCCACAAACATATCTGAGGTTTCTGGTACTTTTTCTCTTTCATCTGGTCTGGTGATATGAGGAGGAGATGTTCCAAAGACACCAATTATTCTTTCTCCATTGATTGATTGAAATTGAATTAAAGATCCTAGAATTATTCGTTTATCGATTCCACCTAAAGGAGTTACAGTAATGAAACCGTTATCGTCAATGTGAGAAATCATAAAACCTACTTCATCTACATGACCATCTAGGAGTATCCTTAGTCCGTTTGGATCGTTCCCTTCTTTAATCGCCAAAACATTTCCCAGAGGATCTATCCATGCTTTATCTACATTTAATTTTTCTAGCTTCATCAAGATATAATCTGTTACTTCTTCTTCATGACCAGGACACCCGATAAGATTACTTAGTTCCATTTGTGTTTGTATAACACTTTCTCTATCAATATTCATCTCAAATCATAGATTATGTGTATTTTATTAAATTTTTCTCACACGGCTTTTTGAAAAATTTGAATAATTAGTAATCTTTATTTAATTCATTCAGACTTTTGAGATGAGTAATATGAAAATTGTTGTGTTTATTCAGCAAATAGTTAGTACACAAGTAAAACTCCAAGGAGTTGATTATTTTGATACTTCGAGAGTAAGTGAAGATGATCTTGTAATCAACCCATCTGGTAAAAATGCCATAGAAGGAGCATTAAAACTAAAAGATGGGCATGGAGCTGAAGTTACTGCTGTTTGTGTTAGAGGATTGAAACCTGAGAAAGCTTTGCGAGAAGCGATAGCTATGGGATGTGATAATGCAATCGCTGTCAAAGACGATTCTTTCTATACTGATGATCCTCTACTTCTTGCTGAGATTTATGTTAAGATTTTGGAGAAAATAGGAGAATATGATCTTGTTTTCTTAGGAGTTGAAGAGCAGTCTACTAGCTCATTTGCAGTAGCTGCAATGTTAGCTGAAAAACTAAACCTACCAAGTGTTCTTTATGCTGAAGAAATCGAAGTAAAAGATGATGTTTTGAGAGTAGGTCATGTTCTAGAAGGTGGAAGAAAGATTGTTGATATGCCGAAGAAAGGTCTTATTAGCTGCAGTGACAGCCAACATTTCACCCCTAGATATACTTCTATGAGAGGTATCTTGACAGCTAAAAGAGCTGAAATCCCAACATGGACTGCAACTGATCTTGGATTAGCTGCAAATGATGTTGGTAAAGAAGCAACATCACTGATACAGGTTTCTCTTTCCAATATTGTGATTGAAAAAGAATCATATATTATCAAAGAGGGAGAACCCGAAGAAATGGTAGATAAACTTCTTGCTAAAATGAAAGAAGATGAGGTAAAATTAGGAGCGTGATAAGATGAAGAAGATATTAGTTTTTACTCAAATCCGTGAAGAAAAAGTTGAAGAAAACGCTCTTGGTCTCATTAATAAGTTACTGGAAGTTTTCAAGGATGCTGAAATCACTGCTGCACTCTTTGGTCAACAATTAAAAGATGACTGGATACAAGAGCTTGGGAAACATGGAGTTAAGAAAGTTTATGCAATCGAAGCCCCTGAGCTAGAGGTATATCTGAGCAGACCCTATGTTAAGACTATGTTAGAGATAATTAAAGAAATACAACCAATTATGGTTATTGCTTCCGGAATGGTTTATGGAGAGGATCTTATTCCAAGACTTGCAGTTCATCATGGAGTTTCTTGTGCTCAACGAGTTGTTGACTTCACCCTCGATGGAGAGGATATCTTATTCCACACTCCTGTTAGGGATGATCAAGCAATGATAGTATCAAAAATTAAGGGTGAAATAAAATTTGCAACATCAAGAACAGGAGCTTTCTTTATTAATGAAAATCCAACTGGAGGGTCCCCTGAAATTGCTTCAATTGATATTTCTTTTAATCCTGAAGATATGATAGTTAGTCATGTTGAGATTAAAGAAGCTGAAAGAACAGTCAATCTCAAAGACGCTAAAGTTATCGTAGCTGGAGGTAGAGGAGTAGGTGGAAAAGATAATTTCCAAATAATCCGAGAAATAGCAGAATTACTTGGTGGTGAAATAGGAGCAACAAGAGCTTGTACTGATGTCCACTGGATAGAAGAAACTTACGAGATAGGACAAACAGGACAATCAGTTTCACCAGATCTGTACATTGGTGCAGGTATTAGTGGAGCTCCTCAACATATGAGTGGAATCAAAGCTAAAACAGTAATTGCTATCAATACCGATGAAGGAGCACCTATTTTCAACTATGCTGACTATGGAATTGTTGGTGACATGCACGCTATCCTTCCAATACTAAAGAAGAAGTTAGAAGGGTAAATATTCATATTAAAAGAGAAAAGGAGAAGAGAAAAATCTCTTCTCACTTTTTGGTGTATTTTTGAAAGGCTTTAAAATTAGCGTCCATTAAAAGTCATTAAATACTATAGACTCCAGGCTTTTTGGGAAAAGCTGTACACTTGTCTATGGTATCAAAACCAAGTACATACCTTGTTAATCTTTCGACACCTATTCCCAATCCTGCTGAATTTTGACCATCAGTTTTAAGCATCTCTAGATACCATGCATATTCTTCTAGGTTTTCTCCAGATTCTCTTAATAGATAATGAATCCTTCTCACATCAGTCTCTCTTTCACCACCGCTTGAAGCTTCTCCAAATCCATGTGGATAAATGAGATCCATTGTAAGTAATAATGAAGGATCATCTGGATTTACTTTGTAGTAAAAACCTCTAGAACCTGCAGGATAATCGACAATCCAAAACGGTTTACAAGCATGTTTTGACAATTCTACTTCTACTTCCCAGGGAATTTCATCACCATAAAGCATTGGAAAACCTTCCGAATCTGCGATATCCACAATTTTCGAATATGGTATTTTAGGAAAAGGACCTGAAGGAATGATAAGATTTCTATTGTAATCGCTGAGAATATCTTTGCATAGCAAGTCCACTTTATACAGTAATTTCTCTAGGAAGATTTCAGTAATTTTCATAACATCTTCGATTGTTTTATCTTTCATCTCTAAGTCAAGCTGATAAAACTCACATAAATGACGATCACTATTAGTATTTGCCAGAGGTTCGAGTCTTACATTTGGTGCAAAAGCATATACATTATCAAATGCCCTAATTAGCGCTTGTTTGTAAAGAATCATACTACTCATTATTTTGTACTGTTTTCCATAGTAATCGAAAGACACTCTTTTTGCTCCACGAATTCCTGGATCTGAGGAAGGACCTATGACTGGAGCAAGTACTTCAATGAAACGTAAATCATCAAGTATTTTTCTACTTTCCAATAAGATAACATGCTGTACTGAAAGAGCATCTCGAATGTTTTTCTGCAGTATTTCCATATATCTTGGGTTTTTCATTTTATTCTTTTGAGTTGATATCATATTGATTCCTCCTAGGGAATAAAACAACAACCCAAGAAATACCTAAAACAGTTGTCCCAAATATATAGAACATACGTTTATTAATGTGTCAAATAACAACAATATTATGGTACATACGTTCCAACTTGATGATAGAGATTTAGAAATATTACTTCTATTAATGAAAAATGCTAAGCAGAGTTTAGGAAAAATTGCACAGAAGCTTGACATTCCAAAATCATCAGTTTATCGAAGAATAATGAAACTGGAAAAAGAGGGTGTAATTAAGAATTATTCAATAGCTATTGATTTTGAAAGAATTGGTAAGCCTATTACTTCTTTCATATTAATCTCTGTTCTATTTCAATCAACAGATAGATCTCAGGAAGAGATTGCTCTTGACATAATTAAAATCCCTGAGATATATGAAATTCACATAATCACTGGAGAATATGATATGATAGCTAAAGCTAGAACAAAATCTGTGGAAGAATTAGGAGAGATCATTGTCAAAAGTGTTCGAAATGTTGAAGGTGTTGGTAAAACTATAACTAATGTTGCTCTAAAGAAAGTAAAGGAAGAAATCTACTCTACTCAGATATAGCGTGGTAAGTGTTTTTTAAGATTTTCAACATTCTAGTTCTTGAAGGATAGAAACAAGACTTAAATAAATCCACAAGTAGTTTATGATTGTGAAGAGGCTATTCATAAATGAGAGAGTAAGGGAGATAGCAAATAATAGAACACCAGTGAAAATCTCTGACACTGCTAAGATTATTTTACATATTATGCCTGAAAGTTCTATAAACTCCGATCATAAATATGACATAGAAATTGTTACAAGAAATCCTGCTAGATTGGAACCGATTAAGTCGATTGGTGTGGAATCGAGTCATACTTATGATGGATTTGTCACATATACATCTGATTTGACTGGTTTAGCACGAACATATGTTCACCTTTACAAAAACGGTAGAATTGAAGCAGTAGAGTGTAGTTTGCTAAAGCCAATAGTAGACCGCAAAGAGATACCTAGTGTTGAGTTTGAGAAAGAAATAATCGCAGCTATACCAAAATATGTTGAAGTTTTGCAACTACTGAACATTAAACCCCCGTTTTTCATGTTTTTATCTTTAGCAGGAGTAAAAGATTATACAATGAAACTGAATAATGAAATTCTTGGTGCAACTCCACTTCCCATTGAAGAAGATGAGATAAAAACAGAAGAAATCTATGTGAAGGAATATTGGTGGTTTGATGATGTTCCTCGCTTGTTTAAAACTGCTTTTGATGAGATATGGAATGCCTGTGGGTTATTCAAATCATTTAACTTTGATGAAGATGGAAACTGGGGAAATGGTTTAAACATGAAATGAACTTTTCTCTTAATTGTTAAGCGTATAAATTTATAAATATCATTTAACCAAGAGATTTAATGAGTTCTGATTACGATTTTGATGTTGCTATTATAGGAGCTGGACCTGCAGGTTTAGCAGCAGCTCTTACTCTGGCAAAAGCAGGAGTGGAAACTGTAGTTCTGGAAAGAGGACAATTTCCTGGTGCAAAAAATGTTAGTGGAGCTGCTTTGTATGGACCTGTTCTTAACAATCTTATTCCAAATTACTGGGAGGATCAAGAATCTTTTGAGAGATATCTGACTACTAAAAAAATAACTATGCTTTCTGATAATAAATCCTTGACAATTGATGTAGATATTCAAGATTTCAAAGAACCTCCATATAATGGAATAACTATAGTAAGACCAAAATTTGATAGATGGTTAGCTAAAAAAGCAGAAGAGGCAGGAGCGATGATTTTGCCTGATTCTGTTGTTGATGATTTTATATGGGATGATAAACAAATTTGTGGTGTAAAGTCAGGTGAAGAAGAGCTAAGAACTAAAATTGTTATTATAGCTGAAGGTTCCAATCATCTTCTGGTTGAGAAAGCGAATCTTGCCCATGTTCCTAAACCTAGACATCATGCTGTTGGAATGAAAGAAACTTACGAACTTTCAGAAGAACTAATGGAACAGAAATTTAGTTTAATCGGTAATGAGGGATGCAGTAACGAAATACTTGGATACACAAAAGGAATTCCAGGTGGAGGATTCTTCTACACTAATAAGAACACCTTATCCATTGGCTTAATACTCAATCTCAAATCACTTACTAAGAAGAAACTCAAAGCTCCAGAAGTACTAGAACACTTCAAAACACATCCATATGTTCAAAAACTTCTACAAGACGCAACAATGATAGAATATTCTGCGCACACAATTCCTGAAGGAGGATTTAAAGACATGTCCAAACTTTATGGAAACGGTGTTCTGGTTGTTGGTGACGCAGCAGGCTTAGTTTTGAACGCTGGTCTGTATATAGAGGGAATGAACTTTGCTTTAGAATCAGGAAGAATAGCAGGGGAAGCTGTTAAACAGATATTAAATATTGGAGATCTATCTTCAGAAGGCACTAAGATCTATCTTGATAATCTTAAGAAAAGCTTTGTTTATCAAGATATGAAAACTTTCAAGAAAGCAGCAAAATTCCTTGAAAACGAAAGAGTATTTACTCACTATCCTGATTTGATTACAAGCTTAATGGACAAGTTGTTACGTAATTCAGGAAAACCAAGAAAGAGAATTGTAACAACGGCAATCAAACATATTTTGAAAGAAGGAAAGCTTCTGAAGTTATTTAAGGATGCAATAGGAGGATTGAGATCAATATGAGCGAAACAAAAAAAACTCTTACAATAGAAGAGAAACTAGCATTAACTAAATTCACAATAGATCAAAATTATGCACATATAACAATTAAGCCTGAGGTTTGTAAAGCTAAATGTAAGACATACGATTGTGTCTACGGTTGTCCAGCTGATTGTTATAAATTCGCTGAAGGTGAAGATATCGAAGGACCTGTTACATTTGATTATATTGCTTGCTTAGAATGTGGTACTTGCAGAATGGTCTGTCCTCATGATAATGTTGAATGGCATTATCCTAAAGGTGGCTTTGGTGTAGAGTACAAATTGAGCTAAATCTTCTCCATCATTCTTCTTTTCCTTTTATATTGAAAAATTAGTTAGTACTGTAATATATACTTGATGTGGTATCCAGTGATTGTTCAATCTATTAGAGCAAAGACTCTCATTCGTTCAAGTGAACAAAGTCCTGCTCATGTTCATCTTAATCCATATCAAGGATGTTACCATGATTGTCGCTACTGTGATGGAAAATCTGAAAGATACTATATGCATGAAGATTTTACCAAACGTGTAATAGCTAAAATTAATGCTCCTGAGCTATTGGAACAGTATCTTTCTAGGAAAGGATTCTTTCCTTATAATAGAGAATCTACTTCAACTATGGTTGATTACGTACCTTCAATGAAAAATGGAGACAGTCTAAATCTTCCTCCTAAATTTCTGGTAAGTATGTTTGGTAACATTTGTGATGTTTACCAACCCGCTGAATCAAAGTTTCAGATAACCCGAAAACTCCTCAATGTTGCATACGATTATGGCTTTCCTATTCGATTGCTTACTAAGAGTAATCTTGTGCTGAGAGACATAGATCTTCTCAAAGATATTCAAGCTGATAGTTTCGCTCGTGTCGCCTTTACAATTACACTTGCAGATGATAAGAAACAAAAGATTTTCGAACCAAATGCCAGTACCACTGAGGAACGTTTTGATGCTCTTAAGCAATTGAGAAAAGAAGGAATCTCAGCAGGTGTTTATTTTACTCCGGTAATTCCCTTTATTGGTGATACTGAAGTGAATCTTCACAGTTTATTTCAATCAGCAAAAGATGCAGACGCGGAATTCGTAATCACAGGAGGATTGACCCTCAGACCTGGTAGAAATAAAAACGAGTTTTTTGATACACTGAGGACACACTATCCACACATTCTTTCAAAGTACAAGAGATTATATGGTAATAATCACAGAGGAGGACAACCAGATCCAAAGGTTGCTGAGAGTTTCAATTTGATTGATATAATCAAGACAGGTTATCTGCTAAGCAAAGAATATGGAATCACATTTTACGAACCTAGATACATTCCACATGGGCAAAAAAGGAAGAATCTTCAGATTTCAACAGCTCTTGCACGGATAGCCTTTCTCAGAGAACGGATTTATCATGAAATAGAAAAAATCAGTGAGATTCGAAAGGCAGCTGCTTACATAGAGAACATGCAAGATAATATCGAACAGATGAATGAAAATGGTTTGAAAAATCTCCCATTTGACCAACAGATTATCGAAATTATCAGTGAAATTCTATCTTCCAACTCCTGTC
>JAGLTB010000065.1 GCA_023270155.1 Candidatus Heimdallarchaeota archaeon
TCGTAATTCTGATTAATCTGATACCAACTACTCTAGCTGCATCTCCTGTTATTTGCTATGCAATTATAATAGATCAATATGCTGGAACCACTAAAAATCCTCTTAATTCTTCAGGAACACAAATTGTTGACGAACTACTTCAACTTGGTTGGGATAGCAGTTTAATTGCAACGTTTTATGGTTTGGGTGAAATTTCTAAGAATCGATTCGTTAATGAAATGAGTTATGTTCAAGTTAATATTGATGTAAATGATTTACTATTTGTTTTCATCAATGTAGAAGGACAATCATTTTTGAATAATACTCTAGATTTCAATACTTGGTTTCCTGAGAAATTTCTTGAAACTAAGACATTACAAAAAATAATCTTGATAGAATCTTCTCAGTCTGGTGCATCAATAGAAGATCTAATTTTTTCAGATGGATATGGTTTGAGTAGTGTATCGACTGAAGAAAAAAACATTCGATTTTCAGAAGATGATTTAGTTAATTGGACACTCTCAGAAAATCCTTTCATTGGTGGAATTTCAGCTCACTTCTGGATAGATGCGATCAACAATATTGAAGCAGACGTATCAGGTGATGATGTGGTAACGATGGATGAAGTAAACAGCTTCTCCTTAGCAAAGATCAGAAGTACTTACAAAGAAGTGTTCAATGAAAATTTAACCTGGGCTTCAGAGGAGTTTGGAATCACTGATCCAAATAACACATTATACCCTAAACCCCTTTCCTACAATATTCATGCTCATAATCTGACTCTGAACGCTACTGACTTCATAATCAACAACGCTAATTATGTCAACCCTAGTTCCTTTTGGATACCATCTCTAGTAGTAGCTTCTATTATTATCCCTCTTGTAATCTTCGAACTCTATTCATATAGAAGAAGATTGAAAATTAGAAGAGAGACCAAAGTAGCTGTACAGGAAAGTGAAGAATCAGAACATAATATTAAGTACTAAAGTTTTTAATTTCTTCTGCATTTTCTTAAACAATGAGTTCCATTCCAATTAAGTTTCCGTTTAAGAAAAGGAAAAAAGAAATAATATCTAAATTCCAAGAAGAGGAAATTCTTGAAATTTCTTTATTCTCAAATTTCTATGGAATTGCTTCAAAGAAATATAAGCAAATTAGAGGAAATGGAGTATTGATACTCACAAAGGATGAAATTTTTTTTGGGATGTTTATACCCAAGAGAGAGATTAAGATTTCATTAAAATCAATAATAGAAATCAAAACTCCTAAATGGTTTTTAGGAAAAACAAGATTTCGACCAACCTTAGCAATTGTTTTCATAAATGAAGAAGGAAAAACAGATTCAGCAGCTTGGGAAGTAAGAAATATTGATAGATGGGTATCTAGAATAGATCAAATTCGTACTTCTAAAAAATAAACATTTCTTCAATTTTAATTCTTAGGAGATAACTATAAATATCATTTTTACATAAACTAAATATTAGAGAAAACAATTACACCAGTTATTGTGATCATCATGAAGATCAAAATTAAATCTTCTAGCATAATTATTCTTCTGTTACTTGGAATCTCTTTAATAGCAGGATCTTCAAAACTAGAAACATTTGATGAACCAATAGCTCACCTAAAATTGATCATCAACGGACCTACAGATTATGGTTCTTACATTTCAAAATATTTAGAAGCCTTGGGTATCGAACTTGAGATTAAGACACTTAGTTGGTCTTTGTTCGTTGATGCACTCATCAATACTCATAATTTCGATCTTGTACTTATTGGAATAACAAATGGGGGAACTACTCCTGACGAGAGAGTTCTATTCACTGAACAAGGAGCATTTAATATGTTTGGTCTATCTTCTAACATACCTTATCAGAACGAAAGCGAAGTTATGCAGGAATTAAGCGTATCAGTTGTAGATTTGTATGAAAGACAGCAACTGCTTTTTGATTGGCAGCAACTTGTTATGGATCGTATAATTCCTATCCTTCCTCTTCATGTTGCAAAATCTTATGTTTCTTTATGGAATACTACTAAGGGATATGATTACAGTTGGGGATTAGCTAATTCTCTACCCTACATGTACAATGATGGTTTACATGAAGGACAAATGATTATAGATGAATGGAATCAAGCAAATACTAATTGGATTGAATTGAATCCTCTTTATACTGATGATCTGGCAAGCAAAAATATCTGGGACTTATGTTCGGATCCTATCTTAATGTGGAGTCCAGATCAGATACCAATAAAGACTGGCTTAGTATATGATTGGGAGCAAATTGGATATAATCATATCAAATTCTATCTTAGAGATAATGTATTTTGGAATCCGTCTTTTAATGTAACTGAAAGAAATATTGGTTCGGCTCCATTAATAACTGAAACCTCCCTCGGTGTCTGGGAAGTAACAGATCCTGGAATTCTTATGACTGGATTAAAAGATGGATCAGTTAGCAATGGCACGAATCAGCAAGTTACTGCAAAGGATGCTGTTTTCACCTACCTTGCTTGGAGCAATTTAAATGTCAGTGAACAAACAGAAATTCATGAGTTCATTACAGATATTTTTGTTGATCCAGTAGATGATTTAGCTTTTCACATATTCGTTGATGGGGATCCAGATACCCCAGAAATAGAACCTTATGTTGATTTCTTTTCTAGATTAAATCATGGTTGTCTTCCTGAATTCTTCCTTAATTCTACCAATTCGGAGATTACATTCAGCAGCGGAGGGATTAAGACATGGGGGTTGTATAATGACATTCAATATACTCCGCAATGGAAAACTTTCAGTGATTCTTGTTTCGGTCATGGTAAGTATATGCTTGATTATTATGTTGAGAATTCAATAACGATTCATACAAGGAGTCCATTTTGGCATGGGATTGGAGCTAAAGATGGCACAACAGACATGAATCTATTCTTTGAAAAAATAAATACACATTGTATTTCTGATTTTATGAACGAATTAGATGCCTTCAAAGCTGGAGAGTTAGACATTTCGGGTGTTACTCAATTCCCACAAGAGAGAAAACTAATGCAAGCAGATATTCGATTTAATGTTCAATCCGAACTATATGACCACTTACCTTTTCTAGCTTTCAATTTGAGAAGACCTTTTATTGGTGGGGCTGACAATCAAATCTTCCTCTCTGAACCTGGAAAAACAGAATACACAAAATCTTGTGCAGTTAGAAAAGCTATCTGTTATGCAATAAACAGAGAAGAAATGAATACTGAAATACATGATGGAGAATATCTGATCGCACATAGTTGTTTGTATCCTTATACAGCTTTCTATTATTATGATGATGTAATTAAATATGAATACAATTTAGATAAAGCAAGAGAGTGGTTAGCTGTTGCAGGTTATATTAAAACAGAAACAACTAATGTTATAACATTCAGCAGTATACTTGCTCTCTTAGTTCTGCAAATATCCATTTCAGTTAGAAGAAGGAAAAATAAATAATTCTATAATCAAGTTAGATTTCATCAATTTTAGAGATAAATATAATAAGGATATATTTCTATGTCAATAATGTACAACTGGTGCATTTCTTATGAGTGAAGAAAGAGAATTAGAAGAACTTGAAGAAGAATATGAAGATCTTGATGATCTTGAAACTGTTTCTTTGGATCTTGAGGAGTATAGTGATTTAGAAGGATTAGAAGAAATCCCAGAAGAGCAGGTTGTAGAATCTTCTGATAAGGATATAATAATTACTTATGGGGATAGAGTAGAAGATGAGATAGCAAAATTAGAGGGAAGATTCGAAGGGAAAAAGAAAGAACTCAAAGATGCAGAACCTGAAATTGCTATCAGACAAATTGCTGAAATACTTGATGCTAGTAGAATTCTAGAAGCAAGAGGATTAACTGCTAAGATTGCTTACTATATTGCGTCTCTTTTTAGTTCCCAAGCTGAATACAAGGAAGCTACAGAGTATTTTCTTATGGCAGTAAGTGAAGCTAGAAAATCTGGAAACAAAGAGCTACATCTAGATTATTTAACTCCTTTTGGAATCAATTTGATGAATTTTGATTTCAAGGATGCTTCAGTAGTTTTTGGTCAAGCAGTTAGTTTAGCAGAAGAGTTAGGTATTCAAGAAGCCTATGCTAAAAATACTGTTTACTTTGCAGATTGTCTTTCAGTTGGAGATATCAAACAAGCTATTGGTCTCTATGCTGAAAGTAAAGACTACTTTAAATCAATCAACGATTGGCACTGGGTAGGGAATATAGATTTTAGAATAGGCAATCTTTACTTGAAATCAAGAAATTATGTTCAAGCTCATGAATTCTTAGAAAACGCAAGAGTTGTTTTAAGTGAATTTTCTGAAATATTAGAGGATTTGCAACTGACAAAGTACCTAAACATAGCTAGACAACTTCTCTATTCAGGTCACTCATTGAAATCACGTCTCAATCTTCCTCCTCCTGAACCTGTACTGGATTCTGATAATGTAAGAAAGGTCTATCAGCTTCTATCTGAAAGAAGTTCTTTTGATATAATTAAAGGTTTGAAGAACACCAAATTCATTCAAGAACCCATCGAAGGGGAGTATTATGACACAATTAAAGGTTTATTCACAGATTCTAACATTCCTAAATTATCAGATGATGAGATTAAGAAAGAGATCGAAATGTATGAGGATATTGGAGATCTGTTCTTGAAAGATAACAGTCTAGCAAATTCTTTCTATAATTTTCTAGCTGCACAAATTCTCGCAATTCAAACCAAAGATGGTAAGAGAGTAGAGAAAATAAATAAGAAAATCAGTAAAACCATAGAGCAAATTGTTGGTGAAGGTACTAATCAAATCTCAGATTATATATTATACATTAACTATCAGATTGCTTTAGGAATTTCAACCAAAAATCTCAAGCAAACTAAACAGTATGCAAATGAAACAATAGATTTAGCAAAGAAGAAAGATAACCCTTTGTATGAAGCTTTATCTAAAGAAATCTTAGCAGTAGTTGAAAGTGAGAAGAATACAGAAAAAGCGATGGTTCATTATGAATCTGCAATTTCCATTTATGAGAGTCTTGAAGATTCAGTAGATCTTCTGAGAGTTTTAGAGAATTTTGGTAATTTTATTTTGCCTTTGCTCAATGACAGAGGAAGAGAAGTATTGAACAAAGCATTAGAAATTGCAACTTTGTTAGAAAAGAACGATATCATAGACAGAATTAAAGAGAAATTATGAATTCTCTCTCATTCCTTTTTCTTTGAGATAGTCAAAGAGACGTTTAGGGTAATTTGTTAAAATCCCATCTACTTCTTTGTCAGTTAGAAACTTATAATCAATTTGCTCATCAGCACCAAAAGCTGTTACAATAACATCCAAATCCTTAATTAATTTCCATTCCTCAGGTTTCCAATTCTCCCATCGTATTTGCATTATTTCAACTTCATTTTTTACATCATGATTTCCAGGAATCATAAGGAAGGTTTTTTTTTTCTATCTTTTCTAAATAAAGCTTAGCAATCTCGTATTGAGCTAATGTCCCATCATTTGTTAAATCTCCACAATGAATGAGATAATCTGCTTCAAAAAAATTAGCTAAATCAATTCCCTTGTTGTACTTTAGCTCATCAAAACGACCACCGATATGAGTATCAGAGATCAAAACAAATCTCAAAAAATGTAATAGTCAAACTAGATTATAATTTTTAGGGGAAATATATAGTATTCTTACTGTTTTTACTCTTTTTCACCAGAAGATTAATGAATTCTCTCAAGTGAACTGTATTTGATTAGTATTTCGACAAACTGTTATGTTTGGAAGTGATTCCATGGGTGAATGTGATCATAAATGCTCAAAATGTGGAGAAGAATGGAAATGTGATTTTCCCTATCTCTCAAATCATCAGTTTTATGAAGAAGTTCTTCAGCAGGGATCTTATTGTAATGCTTGGTGCCCAAGTTGTGATCCTGAAGAGCGAGACGACATGAAAAAGCTGTTTGAAACTGAAGATGGGCTTTACTTTAAGAAGAAAGATATTTCAAAAATTTGAGAATTTTAACGAACTGTTAGTTCTGTTGTTTTGAGATTTTATTCTGAATGACAAATAGTAATATAAAGAACCCAATAGAAACAATTAATATCTAATATCTCAAAAAGAATAAAACAATAAAATTAGTGATGATTATGAAAAAATTAGTAAAGTGTTCAATTTTTATTCTTTTATTATCCACACTTTTGATAACTCCTACAAGAGCTCAAGATGAGGTTTCTTTTTATTATTCTGAGAAGTTTGTTAAGAACTCAGTTTTCACTTGGAATGTTAATCAATCTATTAATTACTATGAAGCTTTACCTAAGAATGCTAATTTTACTGTAAAATTAGAAGATGCACTTTATCCTGGACCAATGACTCCTTCTGATTTAAACAATGTTTATATCACTATTGATGTCGATGGAGAGAAATATTCTGGAGTGGGATTCCCTCTTTTCTGGCATATTCGCAAAATAAATGGCAGTGTTGAAACAGCTCTTAGAGAAGATTTCGAAAACTCCCCTGAAATTTACAATGTGAGTACTGCAGCTGGAACTCTTTTTAAAACTGAATTTACTATCTATCATGTCAATTATACTCTTTCAATTGAGATGGACATAGATTCAGCTGATGGCTTGACAAAACGTTATTATGAGCACTTCTCAGATAATGTTGACTTAGAGAGCGTAATTGAATTAGTATTCACTACTTATACTGTTGAAGCTTCATTACAATTCATGTGGGTAGTACTTGGATTCTTCATTATAACTTCAGCTCTAGTCATTAAAAGAAGAAGAAAGAAATGATTTTTTTTCTTCATTTCTCCTATATCATGTTTCTTGAGAAGACATAAGCAAGAAGAACTTTTGATTTTCGCAAAGTCTTATAAGAGACTAATCATGCTAATCATAAAGGTGCTCAAATGCAGACAGAAGAATCAAGCGATACTAAATTTGAAGAAGATTTTTCTGAAGATAAATTCAGTCCTGTCTTTTCAGTAAACTGGATAGAACTAGAGATATTAAAAATTCTAAGTAAATCTTTTGATCCAGTCTATAAGGGAGAATTGATAACATACCTTAGATCAAAATACAAGTCGATAGAAGAAAAACCTGAGAGTTCGTTTTACGCTATTTTTGATAAGCTAGAAAAAACAGAATTTCTAAAAACAAGTCCTATTCCTGGAAAGGGATATAAGACATTTTTAGAAATAACTCCAAATGGTCAAGAAGAGTTGAACAAAGCATTATACTGGGCCATTAGTTCAATTTTTGAGGGAATGACAGAGGAACTAATGGAACGATTAAATCAGATCTGTATTACCAATATGGGTTGCTTAAATGAGATGGAATTTGGAATTGTTAGTCCAAATAATCCAGAATTTCTTGTTCCGCGAATGTGCAACATTTGTGTATCTGTAAGAGATGATGATTTACCTCACAGATTCAACATTCTAATGCCATATTCTGAAGATACTTATGTTCCCCTCTATCAAAACATAAAAGCCACTCCATCTAGTATACCTCTTAAAGAGGAACTTCTTGATAGAATGATGTCTATTCTGACATTAGGAATAGTGGATGAGAAAGAATATATCACTTTCCTTAATGAAGCTAAAAGACTTGTAAAAATTGGAGGTAAAATTGCATTTGTTGAAATCATTGTTTTTGAAAGCTATCTTTTTGATGCTTTGCAGAAATTAACTAATGGGTTTGATTCTTTTATTCCCAAAAAAGCACAAAAAGGAATTGTCCAATTTACTCATGAGAAGCTTAAATCATTAATTGAATCAGTTTTTGGAGAAGGAAACGTTCAGTTAATTGATTTGAGAGAGTTTGTATTGGCAATTGCTACAAAAAAGGAATAATGTATAGAGAAAAAATATAAATAGAGAGGAAATATTCAACTAGATAGTTAGGTGACTAAAATGAGCACTGTTTCAGAAGAACGTTATGTAGATTTAAGTAAATTATGCGATAATATAGATCCGGAATTGTTTGATCCTTTATCCTGGATTTTGGTATTAAATCTGGATTTGATACCTGAAGAGGATATAATGGCAAATGAAAATCTGAAATTTTCTTATCATCTTATGTATCAAAATATCAAGGAAGCTTTAGCTATAGCAAATGCAATCATTGCTTCAAAGAGTCCTATTTCAAAACATTTCAATATTCTACTCAAGCTGGATCCTGATCTCTCAAAAACATTCGAGATTGCACAAGCTTTCTTTGCATTATCACGTAGACGTATAGAAATAACAGAGAAATTAGGTATAAAACAATTATAACATTATCAAATTATTTCTCCAAATTTTTCGGTATGATATTTCTATAGTAAATATGTTAATTTTTTGTTCCAAATACAATTATCTTTATTAAGTTTTAACATATCTCTTTGCTAGAATGGCTACTCATCGTTCCCCCTTTTCAATCTTTGCTGTTTTTACGTTAACTGTATTAGGGGGAATGATATTCAATATAGGAGGATTATTTGCAGGAAGATCCGCAATTCTATTAACTAATCTTCAGGAGATACTTCAATGGGTTTTTCTAATTTACCCTCTTCTACTTACAGTTAGGGGTGATATAAATGGTATCCTTTCAGGTAAACTTGGAACAGCACTCCATTTAGGTACAATAGAACCCAAATGGAGAAAAAATACTAATAGATTCCATCAACTGATTAGTTTCATTTTCATAGTTACTGTGTTTGATGCAATTTTAGTTGGATTTGTTGCATCATTATTAAGCTTCATTCTTGGTATGTCAGTGAATGTGATTGAAATCCTGGTTGTTTCAATAACAACTTTTGTTTTTGGAGCAATTTTATCAATGGTTCTAACTTTTTCACTAACTTTCTTTATTTATAGAAGAAAAGGGGATCCTGATGTTTTAGTATATCCAATTATGTCCTCAATCAACGATATATTGATCACTTTAATTTTCTTTTCAGTAGGTTTCTGTTATAGAATCTGGAAACCCGAACTTAATCTTCATTTATACATAGGAATTCCTATTTTTCTAATCTCTGTAATTGTTGCAGTTTTTCTTATTATAAAATGGAGGAAAGTGAAGTACATAACTGATGGGATTATTCAATCCTTACCTACTTTATCCATAACAAATCTAATCGCAGCAGGAACTGGAACAGTATTGGCATCCTTTCAAGTTTTACTAGGTGCTAATCCCATTCTTCTAATCTGTTATCCAGCGGTAATTAGTACGGTAGGAAGTCAAGGATCAGTGTTTGCAAATACAACAAGCACAAAGCTTCATCTAGGAACAATAAAGCCATCTTTTTCTTTTTTCAAATCCCAAGATTTTCTCATTTCATTCTTTGGGATATTATCAGTTGGATTTCTCCTAAATTTGATATATAGCGCTATAGGAACAGGAATCACCTCAGAAACAATCTCATTCAACTTTTACCTTAGACTCCTCCTCCTACTTTTTGCAACAAACCTTATCTCTTTCTTCCTAGTTTTTATGATTTCTACAGCTGCTTCTTTTCTGACTTATAGATTCGGACTAGACCCAGATAATCTTGTTAATCCGATATTAAGTTCAAGTGCAGATTTAATTACAACTTCTGTACTAGTTCTTCTCTCTCTCCCTCTATTTCAATAATCGATAAAAACTACTTAATTTGTTTCTTCATCAACCCATTTAGAATAATCCTTAGAAACATAATCTAAGCTTGTTACTACTATTTCAGGAAGTTCGTAAGTGTGTTCCTTCTCTAAAAACTCCATGATTTTATTTTTATTCTTCAATGTTGATTTGATAAAAAGAAGATACTCTTTAGATTCTTCAATTTGTTCCTTCCATCTGTAGATACTAGTGATTGGAAAGAATTGAACGCATGCTGCTAAATTCATTTCAATTAGCTTATTTGCAATTCGTCTGACTTCCTCTTCGGAATTAAAAGCTGTTTGAATTTGAATTATCTTCTTTTCCATAGATGTAATTGAATAAAGTTACTTATATACTCTTACCTAAAACGTTAGAGTTCTAATTTCTTGAAAAGGTTCTTTTTATCTTCAGAGTTGATTAATATTGTCTCATTTAACACTTCTTCGAGAAGTTCCTTTTCATTCTTAGAAAAATCTATTCGTTTCAAATTCAATAAAATAAACGTTATTTCGTTAGTTTGTTCTGGAAAATGTTCTAAGAAGTAAATTATTGTAGTATAATTCATGTATGGCTCTAAAACCGAAATAAGATTCTGAACTTCTTTTGGATTCTCTTCTTTTCGTGGTCTTAAGACTGTGTAAAATTCATGAATTATGAATCTTAAAAACTCATAAAATTCACTTCCAAATGGGAATCTTTTTTCAGACATCGACATTGCAAAGTAAAGAAAAGTGTTAACATAGTATTCGATTTTTAGTATTATAAGGAGTCGATCATCTATCCTAGGGGAATGTTGTGGAAGATTTTTTGTTATTGTATTTATTAACTCAGAAACTTCTTCAAGCTCGGCTTGCGAGTAAAGAACAATGTTCTCTTTATTAAAGTTAGGAAACAAAAAATACGGAATACGTGAAAGAGAAAAAAGAATATTTCTATCATCTGTTTTTTCTTTATCTGACATTAGTTTTGCAGTCATGGCAAGAATTGCTAGTCTTTCAACAGGATCTGGTAATCTCTTGATTATTTTCTTTTGATTTCTTGATGTTGGAGAATCCATTATGATATCGTCATATTTCTCATCTTCAATCTCTTCTTCATTTTCTTTACTTATCAAACCCATTAGTTTGTGTAATGATGTATATATCTGAATTCTTTCGTTGGGTTTGTAACTTCTCATGAAAATATCTCCTATCTGAATTGTTTTACGAGTTCCAGAAACTGTCCTATCATTTCTGAATAGTGTAATTCCCCTTTATCAATCATCCATTGATAGATATCTTTGATTTCATGAATAGAGTTATTGTATTCAGAACCATAGCCTATCATGGATATCTTATAGGATAACTGGAAAAATTGCGCCATTTTTGATCTTACTGAGTCATTGAATTTTTCGAATATTTCTTTTATTCTTTCCATTTCTTCAGAAAGGTCTATAGTTTCGATAAATTCTTTGCTCTTCCCTGTCATTCCTCCATATAATCCTGCTATACCTAGCATTTTAGCAGAATGGAATTGTAACATTGCAGGTAAGAAAATGAAAAATGTTACAGCTTCTTCATATTCGAGGTTTTGTGAAATAAAGTATTTTCTTGTTTTATCAAATGCATTGTATGCTCTTTTCGAATCTCCTAGCGACTGATACAATCCCGCTAAAAGTCTCCTGATTTTTGCTCCAAGTTCTAGATGCTCAATACTCTCAGCATTGGCAAGAATTCTTTCCCCTTTTTCAGCTGCCATTGTAGGAGTGATTTGTTCCGATCGAAGCTCTAACTCTATTCTCTGTGCATTAAAAATTAATGGGTGAATATCATCTGGTTGATATCGTTCCAGATATTCATCGATCAATCTGATTGTCTCGGAAGGTTCTTCTACAAACTGTGAAAGTAAAATCTTTTTCTCAAAGGCAGCTCTTTCAAATGGAGAATCCTTAAAGAATTTGAACGCTTCATCAACATTTGAGTATGCTTTTAAGACATCACCTTCTTCAGCATCAATCTGAGCCTGTAAAACTTGTAACTCATAATAGTAAGGATCATTACCAATTTCCTTTGCTTTATCCATTAGAAATTTTACCAGTTCTCTAGCTTCTTCCAGATTGTGGTATATTATCTCCAATTGAGCTCTAGTTTGCCAATATCTGAAGAATACCTGAATGTTGGATTCTGTAATCATTTCTTCCTCCAATTCGTCCAAATATTCCTTCCCTTCTAGATAACAACCATAAGAAAAAAGAGTTGCTGTTAATTCCAAAATAACTAGATAATATTCGTCAATCAGAAACCTTTCTTTAGTTTGCTCTGCTAATTCTCTGAGCACTTCGATTGATTCTTTCTTCATTCCAAGAAGTGCCATACATCTAGCTACCTTAATTTCTACACTACGTAGCTCTTCCTCCTTACCTTCTGAGAAGAATTTTTCTCGAGCTTTGAGATACCAATGAAACGCTACTCGGAAATTGAATTGAGTAAAAAATTCATCTCCTTTATCTCTCTCAAAACTCATTTTGTTCACCTTAGCTTTATTAATAAATACATGATTTAAACTTTAAAAAGATGCGTTTATTTTAAATTCCTCGGTTTAGCACTGAATCGTCTTTGTTGCTGAACGACCTTTTAATCATACATGAAATAACATATAAACAAAGATATTCTCAACGAAATAATGAGTGAATATTCCGAATATATGAAGCAAGCAAAAGAAGAGGTTGAGTTATGCTTAGATATTTGGAAGAATATTTTTGAAGAGAATTATGCTGAAACAATTGATTATGCTTACAGTAAAGGTTCTGCTGTAAAAAAGTGGGATACTTTCATTGATTATGTTCCCATCCTTAGCGATGTTGATATACACATTAAAACAAGAGAATATTCTGATTTATTCCAAAACGATAACTCATTCTATGAATCA
>JAGLTB010000066.1 GCA_023270155.1 Candidatus Heimdallarchaeota archaeon
AACTAATACTCTTCGTATTAATGTATTTATAAAACTATCTTAATCAAGAAAAAATGAAAAATGTGTTTCAATAAATAGAGGAAAAAAACTTAGTTGAATAAACTTTTTTTTCAATTAGCATTTTAATGAACGGTGTTCATTTAATTCGCTCATATGTGCTGATTTTTGTTCACACCATTTTTCGTATATTGCGGATAAAACCCCTAGAAATGCAATCTTGCAAGTTTAAAAACATATTTAAACGAATGAACGGTTATTATATTAACACTGTTCATTTAACGGTGTTTCATTCATCAAGACGAAAGGGGGTCAAACGATGAAACCAATGAGTTTGTGTTTAATTAATATGGGCGTTAAGGGGTTAGAACTCATAAAATCTTTCCCTGATGTAATTCCTAGCGATTCGATGAATCAGCTAGTGTATAAGACAATTCCTATTGGATCAAATCCTGGTGATTTTGCAACTACAACTTTTAATGATTTAAATTTGAGTAGTTTCATTTTCCGTATACCTTCTGCTGATCAAAGAGATAATCTTGCTTCTTTAGTAGCAGTTTTTAGTTCTTCTGATTATGACTCAAAAACAATCAAACAAGTTTTTTCATGGGTAGTTTCAGAATTGGATAAAAAGGATTTACTCAATAAAGGAACTCTTGAAAATATCCTACCTAAGCTATACAAAGGATTCAATAAAGGACAGTTTAAGATTGAAATTACTTCAACTTCTTCGATATCTTTCAGCTTCAAAACCGAAAGCAAATCTGAGAATGGACAAGCTATTGATGATCTAGCTGATGATTTGTGGTAAAGTGGATAAGTATGGGATTTCTACAAAACTTATTCAAAAATCGAACTAAGCATGCAGATATTACTATATGCGGTTTAGATGATGCAGGAAAAACCACTATATTGAGATTTCTGGAAACTGGAGAGTTTGTTGATACAACTCCTACAATGGGAGTTAATAGAGAAACTTTACATTTACCAGGACTTCAAATCAATGTATTTGATTTAGCAGGTCAAGAAGATTTTCGCAATATGTGGCATTCAATTAATGAAAAGTCAGACGGAATTGTCTTTGTTGTTGATAGATCAAATGCAGTCAGATTTTCTGAAGCAAAAGAAGTATTCATGAGTACTATTAATGCACAACTAGATAATGATGTGACAGTTCTAGTACTTCTAAACAAAAGTGATGTTCCTGATGTGATAGATAAAACTCAATTCATAACTGAATTCGGTTTAATAGATTTACCATTTAAATGGGCAATCTTTGAAACTTCTGCAAGAACTGGAGAAGGAATTTTTCATTCTTTCAAATGGTTTGTGGAGGAATTCCTAGGGTGAAGTAAATGGTTGAAATAAGTACTTTACTCACTATCGGATTTTCTGGACTAAACTTAGTGTTAGTATTCATATTGGAAATCTTTCTTCTGGTAAGTTTCATACGAAAGAAGACTGTTGGAACAATGATGCTGTTTCTATCCTATCTTTTCTTTGGAATCACTTCTTTAATTAGTGTAGTAGTGAAAACTTTATTGATTCTTGGTTATGATTCTCAAATACTAGAAGCATTTGTAACCATTGGACCTTTAATACTTTATCCAGCTTTTGCTTTCTTGTATATTTTCGCTAGTAGACATATATTGAAAGATTCAGAAATAATGAGAACATTGATATTTGGAATGATAATGGTTTTCTGGGGATTAGCTTCAGCTCTAGTAGGATGGGATATGTTCCTATTCCCTGAAGGCAGTAGATTTTTCTCTTCTAGAACTTATCTAACTTCTGAAATTTATACAGCTACATATATTACTTTCATCTTAATTATCCAGATTGCAGTTTCAATTTATGTCACTGGCAGAGTTGGATTCAGATCTCTTAGATTAGCTGCTAAATCAGATCAACCAGTTCGAAGAAGAGGATTACAAACTATCGGTATAGGTGTTTTACTTTATCTATTAGGTGGTATGCTTTCTGCTTTTGACAGCTCGCTTACTGCTTCACCTGCACTTCTTATTATAGTTGTCAGTCTTAGGGGTATAGTATTTACTTTCGCTTACATTGGAATGTATCTAGGATGGATTATGCCTTCATGGTACCGTAAGATGATTCGAAAGAGATCATGGTTCGAACTTCAATATAAAGAACTGTCGAAGAGTGTCTGATATGACAAGTGATTTCGTTGACGTTAGAGTGTTGGATAACTTTTATCAAACCTCTTCCTTCTATCCTATGCCAGTAATTCTAATAACAACAATAGCTGAAGATGGTACCACTAATCTAGGACCATACTCACTTGTTTTTCCTTTTGGAATAGCAGATAAACATGCAATGATGCTAATATCGAGAAGCGATAGTAACACAGCTAATAATATACGCAGAACTAAGAAAGCTATGTTGAATTTCATACCTTTTGATAAGAAACTTCTAAAGAATATAGTTAGATTAGGTTTCCCTGGTCAAACAGCAGAAGAAAAGCTGGATGATAGTATCTTTACTCTCATACAACCTGAACAAGAAATATCAAATGGTCCAGTACCTGATGTTATTGAAGAAGCTGTGCAAGTGTTTGAATGTATTTGGGATGATAGTGAAGCATTTCATTACTTCGGTACTACAGATGAGAGTCATTTCTTACTTCGAATCAATAGAATTATGATGAAGAAAAATTGGTATGAGTCTCTCGTCAATGGTGACGGAAAATTTCCATCTTTACCTGTTGACTATGGTTACAGAGATAGCCAATATTTCTGGTTTAGCGAACCTAAGAAGCCATACAAAGAGCCTTTACCTAAAGGGAAAGGAGTCAATATCGATACTGTAAGATATCAAGCTGATAGAATTGATCCAGAGATTTACTGGACTGACGAAGCTTGTGCTAAAATAGTAGCAATTCCTAGAGTCTTTCTAAAAAAAGCAATGACAATGATTGTTGAAGAAGCTAAAAAAAGAGGAATAACAACTCTAACACCAGAAATCATGGACGAAATCCGTGACAAAAGAAATCAAGAGAAAAAACTAAGATAATTTTCTCTTTTCATTTTATCTATTATATCTATTAAAAAAGTATACCAAAAGAAATTTAATTATATAAATTAACTAAGTGATAGTTAAAATGTTTGACATTAAACTCTCTCTTGTAACATCTTCAGGATTATTATTGGCAACTAAACCTGAAACATCAGATGAAACAAAACAGATTCTTGCAACAGGTTTAATGACAGCTTTGATATCCTTTTCAAAAGAAGTGCATCAAAGAGAGTTACAATCTATTTCTTATCATGATCGAACAGTTTCTTTTTTAAAAATTCTAGACTTTGTTGTAATTATTGAAACAATAGATGAGGAGGCTCCTATTACAGAAGAGCAGCTATCAAAGCTCCTACAACAGGTAAAAACAAGTGTGTTTCCTCTCTTAGAGGGGATGGATGTAAATATTTTAACAGAAGGAGAAGCTGCTCTGATTATTGATAAATGCCTACAGGATCTTTATCAATTACAATTTAGTCTTGCGGAACAACCCTTGAAAACTTCTGCAGTGTCATCTTTCATAATGTCACATTCAAAAAAAGGATGGGAAATATTAGAAAAACAAGGATCAGGTTCTCATATCCCATTGATTGCTTTAATGCTTGATACGCATCAAGCTCATTTGAAATTTAAAGATACAATGCATGGAATAATTACAGTACTTCCTGAAGAGAACTGCTCAACTTTTACAATAATTGATTCTGATGGAGAAAAATCACGAATAGGTATATTGAAAATACCAAAAGAGTTTGATCAACCTTTGTTCAGACTTTATCCTGTTCTTCAAAGAATGGTTGAGATTATCTCTGAAAAAAAAGATAAGTACAGTATGGAAGAAATTCTCTTCACTTTGAAAGATCTAGACGATCCTGGTAATCGTATATCAAGGATTAATATCGAAGATTTGTCTACTTCCTTCTTAGACAGAACTGTAGGAAAGAATTTGGAAAAAGCTATTTACTCAGCAGTTACTGCTGATACTATCTTTGTTGTTGGAGATAAGCCTACTGTTAAATTAGTTATTGATACTCTTTCAATCTTTACTCAACATATGCAAACATCAGTTAACCTCTGGGTAACTACTGAGGATATAAGAAATGATTCAAAATGTGATTTCAGCTCAAAAATTTGTGGTATGTCGCATGCTATGTATCGCCAGTTAAAAGAGAAAGGTTTTATTGAAGAAGAAGCTACAATGATTGATCTTGAAGCAAGAAGAGTAACAGGAGTAAAATCAAGCTCTTTCTTTAAGAAGCTTTTTGAAACTGTTAAAAAATTACGAATAGATGAAGTAGTACTTAAAATCGCAAATGAGTTGGAACAGATTACTTCAGCTGCAATGCATTTTACCTCCTTTGCATTAGTGGATAAAAAACAAGGTTTTGAACGCATGAAAACTTATTCAAATGAATCAAAACTCTCATCTAGTGTTATCCAAAAAATAATTGATTTAGCCATAAAAATAAATCCTTTGCTTGAGTACCTAGCGTGATTTCATACTAGGAGTAAAGAAATTTACTTATAGTTAAGGTTTAAATCTAGAGATTATGCAAGACCTTCAGCTCTCTTTAGTATCTTCTGGTGGAATTTTATTAGCTTCCAAACCGGAATCTAGAGATGAGACTAAACAAGTGCTTGCCTCCGGTTTAATTTCAGCTATACTAACTTTTGCACGAGAAGTTCATCAAGAGGATTTGCAATCTCTTTCTTATTTTGATAGAAATGTATCATTTGTTAGAGCTCATGATTTTATTATTATTGTTGAGACTATAGTTGCTGAAGATACATTTTCAGAAAGACAACTTAGACAACTTCTAGAACAGGTAAAACTAAGTGCTTCTCCTTTGTTATATGAGAGGGATCCTGACACATTATCTCTTGGAGAAGCAGCACTTATTCTTGAACATTGTTCTCATGATGTTAATAGCCTGCAATTGTTTTTCACTAAAAATCCATTACTTGGCGCAGAACCTTCAAAAGTTACTCTTAGACATAAAGCAGATGGATATGAGATTATTGACAAAGTAGGTGCTGGTTCTCATATTGGCTATCTTGCATCAATGGTTCATAATCATATAGATTTCTTCCGTCTGCAGGATAATCTTATTGGAACTATTTTTTTATTACCAGAACAAAAATATACTGTCTATACTGTTATTTCTCGAAAAGAAAATATTTCTGAAATTGGTTTCTTGAGGTTTCCTCGGGAGTTAGATTTCACTCTTTTTAGAATTTTCCCAATTTTAGATGAAAAACTTCTTCAGCTAGCAGAACAGAATATCACAGATGTTTTAGATGTTCTTGATAATCTGCAAAAAATAGAAGATCCTGGTATCCGTTTTTCTGGAATTAAAACTGAAGATATATCTCTATCATTTTTAGCAAATGTTATAGAAAAAAATCTTGGGATAGCGATCTATTCAGTTATCACCGGAAGACCTGTGTATGTGATTGGAGCTAGATCAACTGTCCGTTTGGTCATTGATATTCTTTCTGTTTTCACTCAGCATTTCTCCATCGACTTCCATGATTGGGTAACATTAGAAAATGTTGAAGAAAAGAAAAGACGTAGCTCTCCAACGATGATTTGTGGAATGTCTGCAGAGGTGTTTGAGAAATTAAAGTTGAGGGATTCAATTGAATCTAATGCAACAATCTTGAACCTCAACTCAGGATTTGTAGATGGAGAATTTGAAAGCACTTACTTCTTGAATATTCTAGAAACTAAAAAGAATGAAGATATAGAAACTGCTTCAGTACTGATATTTCATGAATTAAGAAAATTAGTATCTATGTCCTTCATCATAACTTCTTTTGCTTTGCAAGAAAAAGATGAAGCAATATCTAGCCTTCAAGGATTTATTCAACATGCTCCATTTCCAGCAAGCTTCATCAAAAAAGCAATAGAACTCGCAGTAAAATGCAATTTTATTGTGAAGCATTTGATATAATTTCAAGTTACTCTATTTTGATAGGTTTTTAAATGCATATGAACATTTTTGAAACAGATAGTTTGAGATAATAGTGAAGAGCTGGGGCAATTCGCTCAAATTAGAAGATTTATAAGAG
>JAGLTB010000067.1 GCA_023270155.1 Candidatus Heimdallarchaeota archaeon
CTTTTAATTGAGAAAAGAAAGGAGCATATCTCAAAACATGACAAATTTGGAGTAATTTCCCTGTCTTCTCAGATGTTTTTACAAGATTCTTACAATCTTCAATACTAACTGCCATAGGTTTTTCTAGTAAAACATCATAACCTTGATTCATAGCTAGAATAGCAGGCCTAGCATGTATTTGATCTTGTGTTGCAATTATTGCAACATCAGCTAGTTGTTCAATTTCAAGAATTTCATCCCAGCTTGAAAAACATTTTTCTGAATCAAGTTGATGTTTCTTCTTGATAATATTCCTTCTTTCTTCTATAGGTTCAGCAACTGCTACAACTTTCATCTCATTTGGGAATCTCAAAGCATAATTTGCGTAAGTATCCCCACCTCTGTCTCCAGCACCAATTATTATTGCAGTAATTGTTTTATCACTCATTTTTTACCACTGCTTGATATAATTACTCAAAAGATGACATATAAAATTCTTGCCAATTCATGGATTATAAAACTAATAGAAACCAGAACCTAGTTTTTCTTCTAAATACTGTAGATCATTACTATCTTTGATAAAAGTACCAAGATTGCCGATTCTTAAATTCTTTAAACCGATTTCCTTCATTCTAGTGATACTTTCCACAATCTCTTCTTTCCTAGGTGGTCTATAGATTGGTTGATTCAGTTTGTAGCAAGGAAAAAAAGCTAACAAAGTAGTTGGAATCTTTGGATCAACGTTTGAGATCAATTCTGCAATCTTCTCATGCTCATCGGTTTCAACGAAAAAAGGAATATACAATGTTAAAATTTCCAATGTAAAACCAAGATCTATTATTCTTTGCACACTCTCAATGATATGTTCGTTGGTAGTTCCACAGAGTTTTCCATAAACATCCTCTGAATAAGCTTTAATATCTAACCAGAAAGCATCGATTCCTCCTGCTGCATACGCTTCCAAATTTTGGGGAGTCAAACCATATCCATTTGTTTCAAGAAGAATCCAAAAATCATCCAGCTCTTTCTTTATTTTCTTTGTAACTTCTAGATAAAATTCTGGTTTACACATAACATCTCCGCCTGTGAAAGCTGCTATATTCCGAGCAGGACCAAATCCTTGAGGACTGAAAACTACTTGTTCAGGCTTAAGTTTTTTAGGACAATTTTCCGATTGAACACCATACAATACACAAGAACCACAATGTCTACAAAGTCTATGTGCATGCCAACTTGTAGCTGCTTCTCTCGGTTCGTAAACAGTTATATGTTTACTATAATCAATTGCAGCTTTTGCTATTTCATCTGAACTCATCCATTTACCATTTACTACTTTACTGAAATCATGTGAATGACATTTCAAGCAAGTATGATTACAACCGCTTTGATAAATAGAAAAATAATCCTCTGGTCGAGACAAATGATGCGACTTGATAACACGTTCATATCCGCTTCTTTGGGAATATCTCAGAGTAGATTTGCAAGCTAGTTTTGTTTTTCCTTCTACCGTCTCTACCAAACAACTTCCCTGAGGAAAACCTTGTTCAATCATTGAACAACCAGAAGAGCTCTTGGACATGTGTCTCCATTTAATATTTTGAAAATCACTATATATTGTTTTTGTCTTACAGTTCTTCTACTGTCTCTTTAATAATCACATTTCTTTTCCATAAGTCTTCAATGACTTGGTGATATACTTCTGAATCCTTTCCAAGTATTTCTGGAGGGATAATTCCTTTCTTGTTAAATTTTTCTTCAAGGAGTATACGAGCTACAGCAGTGCAAGTATAACCTGTTGTTCTTGCCATTGATATCACTCTCTTCTCTCTATCATATTTGTCTAACATCTCGTAGGTATATCGAAGATTCTTACCTTCTTTTATTCCTTCAATAATTATCTTCATTACTGTGAGATCTTCTTCCCCTTCTTCTAGTTTCCACTGTTCAAATAGAAGCTTAGATGTTAGTTCAATTGGTTTGATTTTAATTCCATTTACATCTATTTCCTCTTTGTCGAAGAATCCAGTTTCTCTTAGCATTCTCATCTTTTCAATATGACCTGGATATCTTAACGTCTTTTCTTTCATAAATGGTATATCCATTGTCTGAATAAGAGATCTTAGACCGTCTGTATTGAAAGCTTCCAGTGTACCCACTTCAGGAAAATCCAATAATTCTGGTTCAGATAATGCTGGTTTAACAACTATTTCACTGTTCTCAATATATCTTGCTAATCTTAGATATTCTTCTATTACATCACTTGGTGAAAAAGGTGCCTTATATTCAAAAGGCCAATCTCTTTCTACAGGTAATCCTCCTACATAACATAGAAAACTCTCTGTTTTATCCAGAATACTATCTACATAACCGAGAATTATGTTACTTGATCCAGGAGCTACTCCGCAATCTACTACAGCTGTAACTCCCTTTTCTTTTGCAAGTTCATCTAAACTGAATGGATCCTCTTCAAAGAAAGAAATGTCAACAATGTTCTTTCCTGCTTCTATAACTGCTTTAAGAGCTTGATATCCCATGAAACCTGGGAGCGCACCTATAACCAAATCATAATCTTTCACTATATCTTTGATTATATTTGGATTGGATAAATCCGCACATATTCCTTGAAGATCAAAATCATGTGTTAGTTTGTCTAAAATTTCTTGATTAAAATCTACAATAGAAACTTTAACTGACTTATCTTCAGCTAAATCTCTTGCAATAACATTTCCTACTAATCCTGCACCAAGAACAACTATTTTCATATTAAGACCTATCGTGATAGTAAGATAAGGAAATATAATGAATTTAAAAGATTTTCAGTTCATAAGAAAGATTTCGTAATACAAATTAATCTTCAACACTAGTCGTATTTACTGGTTCAACATCTTCTGCTGCAAATTCGGTACTAGGTATTTCAGAAATTTCTTCACCGGATTCATCATCATAGACTATATCGTCTTCAACTTTACGGAAAGAAGTTAAAAACCAAGTAGCTGCAAGAGCAAGTGTTCCCAAGATAGCTGAAGCTATAAATAGATATTTGATTGAAATTGCTTCAGCAATAAATCCGCTTAATATCATGCCTACAGGAGCTGTCATTTGAGCAATAGTTATTCTTACAGACATTACTCTTCCTAGTTTTTCCTTTGGTACTACAGTTTGCCATATTGTCTGACTTGATATGTTTGCCATAGGTAATGCAAAACCTGTTATTAACATCCCAATCCCCATAAACCAAAACAATCCTTGAGGAGTTAATGTTGTTATTACAAACCCAATGTATCCAATAAAAATTCCAATTGCAACACCGTTAACCTTTTTCTTGAAACCTTTCCAGAAAATGAATAAAACTGAACCAACAAGCGTTCCTACCTGACTAAATACCAGAACATAAGAGAGCTGGATCTCTCCTCCTCCATGATTTAAAACAAAAAGATTCAATAAAACAAAGAGTGGCATTAGGAAGAGGTTTGCTGCAGTAAAGACACTTAACAGAGATAACAATCCTTTTTTCTCTCTGATAAAAGAAATTCCTTCTTTAAACTCAGAATAAAATGAAGTTTTCTTCTCTGTCTTTTCCGTTAATTCTTTTGTGATTTTAGGGATTTTAATGAATATTAATGGGATAACAGCTACCAAAAATGTAGCTGCATCTATCCATAAAATTTGATGCATAGGAAAAGCTGCATAAAGAACTGCTGCTACAAGGGGACCTATTAGGAAAATAATGCTTGACATGAAAAAATCAACACTATTAAATCTATTAAGATGCTTTCGAGGTACCATTATTGGAATTAAAGCTTGAATTGCAGGAGTATGAAATGCTTGAAAAACTCCACGTAATGCAATAAATCCAAATAGTATAGGAATAGTTGCGAAATCGAATCTGAATAAGAATAAAAGTACTACAGTTGTAAGTGCCTGTAGAAAATCAACTGAACCAAGCAATCCTTTTCGATTCAATCGGTCTACAAGAACACCTGCAACTGGTGTTAATAGTATAGTAGGTGCGAATCCAATAAAAGCTGATAATGAAAGATAGATAGCACTTTCTGTTTTAACCGTGATCCACCAGATAAGTACGAACTGCACTATGTTAGATCCTAGTAAAGAGGTTAACTGACCAGACCAGAAAAATAAATACCCTTTAAGATTTGATGAGATATCATTTTCTTTTATGCTTATATCTTCCATTTATTTCAGATCTCTTTTAATTTTCTCCGCATCTGGAGAATTATTCTCCACAGAGATATATAAGGTTTTCCACGTGTAGAGAAAAACTTAAATTTAGCGATTTTAGAGAGTATAAGTAGAAAGCAAATACAGGTGACTATTTTGGTAGAGGATATTATAACTTTCAAAGAAGAAGCTGTTGTAGTTCTAGATGATCCAGGGTTATGGGACGTAATTTCAGATCCAAGATATGAGCCTATTTTTCAAGCTCTTAGAGAAGGTCCAATGACTGTTAGAGTTCTAACTAAGAAATATAATCAATTAATATATGATTTTATAGAAGGATTGGAATTGTCGCTTAAGGAAAAGAAACAAAGAAAAGAAGAGCTGAAGAGGGTTGAAAAAACGATTTACAAATATCTCAATTTTCTTCAAAAAAAGAAACTGATAGTAAAGGCAGGCAAAAGAATACAAGTTGATGAAAAAGGGAGGATTACACAAGCTGCTTCTGAGAATCTTTACGGACGTACAGCAAAGCTCTTCTTCTTTATAGGAAAAGATATGGATTTGAAGGAACTACCTGAATTTAAACAAACAGTTCCTATTGTAGGTAAAATATTGAGTCTTACTAATGATTTACCTGAACCATCTGAAAAATGTTTATCAAAGGTATTGATAAAGATCTTAGCAAAATTGTCTAATGAGAGAAAGGAGATTTTCGAAAAATATTCTGAGGAATTAGCTGAAGTTTCTAAGGATGCTTCGTATGACATTTTAAAGAATGTAATCACCATCTTAGACGTCTTATACTCAATCCTTAATGCTTCTGAATATGAAGAAGAACTAAAGAGTTGCTTCAAACCCTAGAATCTGAATTGTGTTTTCTCAAAGAAAAAGCTAGTTGAAAGCTATTCTCGTTTTTAGCTCTTCCTTTGTAGCTTTTGACATTTTGTAGAAGATATAACCACCAACAAGATTCTTAACTTTGTATCCTTTTTGAGCTAGATGTCTTTGTGCTATGTACGCTCTGTAACCTTCTTCACAGAAAATGTAAATTTCTTTGTCTTTTGGAATCTCATCGATTCTTTTTCTTAAATCAAGATCGTTTATATGCACAGCATTACCGATCGTTCCTCTAACATATTCATCTTCTCTTCTTACATCTAGCAGATATGCGTTCTTCTCAATTATCTTTTCAGCTTCTTCCCAATGCCAATAATCAAAATCACCTTTTAGCATGTTTGAAGCTACATAACCTAGCCTGTTCACTGGAGTTTTTGCATTATTAAAAGGAGGAGCATATGTTATCTCTAGTAGTTCCAAATCAAATACTGTACCACCGAAAAATATTGATGTTGAAATTATGTCTACTCTTTTTTCTGTTCCTTTTCCTCCTACTGCTTGTACACCTAAAATCTTTCCTGAAGGAACTTCAAAAAGTAATTTGATTGCTATTTTTTCTCGATTTGGGTAATAGCCTGGATGATTTACTGGATAAGTGTATACTTTCTCAAACTTTATTTCACTATTCTTCAGATTCTTCTCATTTAAACCAACTTGAGCTACTGTAATATCGAATACTTTTACCACAGCTGCTCCTAACACTCCATTGTATTCACTTTTCCTTCCTGTGATATTATCAGCTGCTATTCTTCCTTGTTTACTAGCTGGTCCTGCTAATGGAACTGCGGTTGGTTCATTAGTTATTAGATTTGTTACTTGAACAGCATCACCTACTGCATAGATGAATTCATCTGATGTTCTCATATTCTTATTTACGAAAATATGACCTCGATCCCCTAAATCCAATCCACACTCTTTCGCTAATTTTGATTCAGGCTTGACACCTATCGCTAGAATTATTAGATCTGTTAAAATTTCTTTGCCACTCTGTGTCTTAACAATTGCTTTTCCTTCTGCATCTTTTGCGAATGAATCTACACCATCACCTAATACTAAATCAACATCATTAAGATATAATTCTTGGTGAACAAACTGTGCCATTTCCTTATCTAAATTGATCATTACTTGATCAACCAATTCCACCACAGTTACGTTTAAACCTCTGATTCGAAGATTTTCAGCCATCTCTAATCCTATGAATCCTCCGCCTACAACAGTTGCATGTTGAGGTTTGTTTTGGGTAATGAATTCATCTATTTCAAAAGTGTCAGGAATGGTTCTGAGAGAAAATGTTGGTACTTCTTCTATACCTGTGAATGGTGGTAGAATCGGTTCAGCCCCAGGCGATAAAATTAGATTATCGTATTCCAGATTATACTCTTCATTCTTCTTTCTTTCTTTAACAAGAACTGATTTATTTTCTTTGTTGATCGAAATTACTTCATTGTTCAATCTAACATCTATATTGAATCTTCTGTTTAAAGTATCAGGGGTAACAAGTTGAAGTTTAGATTTTTCTTTTATTACTCCACCAATATAATAGGGTAGACCACAATTAGCAAATGAAACATAATCCCCTCTCTCAATAATGATTATCTCTGCAAACTCATCAAGTCTTCTTAATCTAACTGCAGCTGTAGCTCCTCCAGCTACCCCTCCGATTATTACTACTTTCTTTGACATTGAATCACTACTTTTAAGTTGTTAAGATATTATAATTTATTCTTGTTTTATATTTAAAACTCAATCGCTAGAACAAAAACAAAAAAGGAAGAGAATTTTATTTTCTCTTTCGATATATCATTACTAAAGCCACTATTGACAATGGTATTAGTATAACTGCAAACGATGTAAAATTTGGTGTCTCATCTCCATTTCCAGGATCCTCAGTTGTATAGAGAGTTCTGGAAATCGTTAAAGTATACTCGGAAGGAGTAATTGGATCATATTCATTTTCAACGTATGCAACTATGAATAGAACATAGATATCAGTGTAGCTTGGCCTGAAAGTAAATTGCTCTGGAGAGGAATAATCATTGCTGTAAGCTTCGATATCTTCTTCTTCACCGTTAAAATCTGAAGGGAGAAGATACATGTCTAAATCGATAACAAGAGAGTTAAAACTCATTGTAATGGTGTAAGTATAATCACTTGATAGAGTTATATTGAAAAGATCGATATCAGCATAGAATAAACTAAACGTTCCTTGATCTGGTAAAGTTGCTGCTTCATCTAAGTAATCGTTGTCCTCATATTCATCATCAATTATGGCACTTTTAGTGACTTCTATAAACAAGTCATATTGTAATCCAATTGAGCCGCTGAAATATACAATTACGATATAATATGTACCCGTATAAGTACAATCAAAATTTACAACTTCAGGACTCTCAATACCTTCACTCCCATCTATTATTTCTCCTGAGTAATCACATAGATATAAATCTAAATCAGCTGCAACATAATCAAAGCTTAGTATTAACTCTATATGTTGAGAACTAGTCAAGTCAAGAGTGAAATAATCATCGTCAAAAGCATATAATGAATGTGTAGTATTCACACTTATTGAAGCCGCTTCATAGAAATCATCATTTTCTTCATATATATCATCTGTAACTTCCGGACTTTCAGATTCAGACCAACCAGTAGGTACAACAACTTTTAAGTTCCTTACCCAAATTTCTTGATTCCAATTTGCAATCCAAAGATCAGAATAGCAGAAATAGATTATTACTTCTTCAACGTCACCCCAGGAATAATTTGCGGAAGTGATATTGTAATGGAATGATGAAAAACCTGTATCCAGAACACCAGGTATCCAAAATGGTTGAACCCAATCAACAGCTGGAATACCTACTGTATCATTAGATTGGATTAATAAACATAGATTGACTGCATCTAAATAATCTCCTTTAGCTCTCCCTTCAAAGAATAATTCCAGAGAACCATTTATTACTGGAACTTTAGCAAATGCTCCAACAGTATAAAGATATACTGAACTAGGAGTTTCAGTGAAGTGCATTTCAGTACTACTCATATCGTAAGTGTATTGTATTGTACTTCTATATTCTAGTGGTTCTCCTTCGTTTCTGAGGAATCCTCCCACTGTCCAGTTCAAATCCCCTATTGAGTAATTTGTATATGTATCTTGCACTTCAATTGGATTTTCATATCCCACATCTGAGCTATTCTTCAATCCAATCCTAGAATCTGCTGATTGTAATGCACTAACTATTGGTTTTGTTTGCACTCCTTGAAAAGCTATTAGCAATCCTACAATAAAAATCGTTTGCCAAATTATTGTGCTTCCTTTTACTTTCATTTTCTTTCCTCGTTAATTTGTGAATCGTAGATTATAATTCATGTAGATATTTATCAATTTCTCTTTCGCTTTTTCCGTATAAGAGAAACCAAAAGAATCACAACTACATTGAGATAGATCAATTGTATTTTTGGACTTATTTCCGGAATTGGTGAAACTAACGATTCATAAATCAAATCATATTTATTCTCTGCAAAAGATTCCCATTCTCCCTCCATTGCGGATGCAAGCCCTGGATCTGAGATAAAGATAGCATTCGCATCTATTGCTTCTTGTTCAGTATAATATGTTTCTCCTAAATCATCTACATAAGTACTAAACTGACTAGATGTAATATTGCCATCTAGCACTTGTTTAACCATCTCACCCCAGGTGTTCCTTAATTTTGTATGCTCAGTTAATATTGTTTCATGGAAATAGTAAATTGAAATCATATTATAGGATTGAGCTAGTGTCTCATTAAATTCTATTCCTATGTTTGCTAATGTATCATTAAACAATGTGTACATGTCAACCCTTGTTTGACCATAAGCAGTGTTAAAAGCATCCTCGTTAACAGGCAGTCTATCTAATCCTTCTCGCAGCCAATTACTCTGCCCTTCTGGAGAAACAAGGAATTCAAGAAATGCTTCTGCTCCTACTTGATTGTCCACGTTGATAGCTAATGCAATTGAATCAGGTATGATTGAGGATTGACTATCTGGAATAATATATTCACAGAGTGGATTTTCTCTTTGTGCAATGATACCATTATAGTCTATAGTCATACCTATTCCTACATCACCAGAAACTACTGCAGCTCTAGTATCCACTGAACCAGGATAAATTCCTGCATTTGCTCCCATCCTAGTGATGATTGACCATCCATATTCCCATCCAAATGTTTGTAAAATGATTTGGTAGATTCTTGCGTTTGAAGTAGACGTAGGTGGATTTCCCATGCTAATAGCTTTTACACTTGGATCAAGATAATATGTTGGAGTAGCTAACACTTCCCATGTTGAGGGTACTGGTAATCCATAACCTCCTAAGAAATCGTGATTTACAGTGAATCCATAAGAGGAAATGGTATTACCAAACCACACTAGATCTCCTGATGTATCATATTCTTTTAAGCTAACTCCAGCAAGCTCATTAGGTACATTACTATTAATAATGGATTTTAATGTCGAATTATCAATATGCTTTAGCAGTCCAAAATACTCCATTCTAGAGAATGTATCAAGTCCTCCTCCCCAAGCTAAATCAATAGATTTCGAAGGATCTTCTAGAAGTTTTTTCCATTCTTCATCAGTAGATGCTGAATAAAATATCATATTTGTAACATTTCTATTGATTGCATAATCACTAGCTAGAAATTCAGTCTTAAACCAGTTAGTTATAAAAAAATCATGTCTTGTGACTATTTTCAGAGTTGTCCCAGCTAAATTGGATGACGAGTCAGTATTAGAATCTTCTCTAGCATTAATAGTAATTTTAGTCCCACAAATACTAATAGAAGTTACAAGTACCAAAATAATCAAGATTGTTCTGTTTTTTTTCAAATTCCACATGTTCTATCCTCATTAAAGCGTGAATCGTAGATTATGGTTATTATAAATATTTAAGGATTTCGTGTTAAAAATTTTCATTTCAATTTTCTTTAATCGACTAGTAAGAATTTATAATAGTTTTTACTGGCACTAAAGAAAGAAATTAAAAGATTAGAATCCTACTTCTATTTGTTAGGTGTAAAGAGGTTTAAAATTGGTTGACGTTTCTGAAAAAGCTAGTATAACATACCAATGTAATCAATGTAATAAAAAGAGGAAGGTCTTCGTTCCCTCTTCTGTCAAAGTTACAGTAGATTCCAGAGGATTGTGTGAATTAGTTGATGTCCATCAATGTCGTGATTCCAACCTTACAGCAAACATTCTTTTTATAGATAGTTTTCATGCTGTTAGATCACAAGTACATGTTGGATCAGATAATCGAACTATTGAGAAGACAGAAGAACTATTTTCTATTCCTACACCAGAAAAAATAGATATGACTACAAAAGAGATACCTCTAGTTGAGCATTTTAAAGCTAAATATATCCGTGAATTAGAAATAAATGATGGTCTCAGGCAATTAAAATATGCTGTGAAATTAATAAGAACAAGAAAATTTGAACAAGTTCGTGCTTCTTCTCAATTAGGTTTTGTTGAGATTAACTCTATCCTAACAGATGAAATCGTAAGAGAGAATGCTTCTGATTGGTATCAAGTTTTAGCGAACATATTAGAATCGGTTGCTCAATTTGATGATAATATACTTCCGTATATACTAGTATTTTTAGATGAGAGGATATTCAATTATCCAACAGAAAAAGAAATTTCTGAACTGGAAATTCTTATAAGATCACCCATCTCTCTCCCTCATACAAACCAAAGAGCTATGGATATTTTCAAAGAACAAAAGAAGGATTTATTCAAAAACCTAGATCCAAGTGAGTACACAGATTATAGCAACATTTTAACTAACTGTATTAACAATGTGACTGATAGTATTCTAGATATCTATGAGCAAATGAAAATGCATATAGATTTGGATTTCTTCTTATCTGCGATGCTAAAATTATCACAAAATGCATTGATAA
>JAGLTB010000068.1 GCA_023270155.1 Candidatus Heimdallarchaeota archaeon
TAAAAATTCTAACTTTATAGCTTAAGTTTACCATGAAAAAGAAATACTCTCTTCTGATTCTACTTCTTTTCTTCTCTTTCCTATTTACTGTTTTTGATTATGGTATCGTAGCTGTAGATGAAAGTAATTCCAATAATATCTAAAGTCAACTTGAGGAAATAACTCCTGTAATAACAATCGATTGTGATAAACAAAGTGATGGTGTATTTTCTGGAACCGTCCAAGACGAGAATTTTGATCTTGGTTATAACATTGTCAAAGTAAATAGTAAAACTGATTTCAATGCTACTACATACGTGGATCCATCAACTAATGATTTTGAGATAGATACTGAAAGCGATTTTGAAGATTATTCAGATTTAACCTATGAGAAACACAATAAAATTAGTATAGAAGCTAGAAGTTTAATTCATCTTCAAGTCCATATTATAGTTTCACAGAAAATGGTTTAGGTCCTATAGTAATTATAAATTGTTTCTTCTGTGATGATCAACAATGCTGGTCAGGTGGTGGAGGTTCTAGCTTTGCGAGTGTAAATGACACATCACCTTTCATTAATTTTTATTTTGAAGACTATGTAGATGTACAACCAGGAAACAATCCCGAAATTAAATATTTTACTCTTGAGCCTAACGAAAATATTGATAAGACACCGAAGAATGAACCACAATACATTAAAGTACAAGATTCTGAAGGAAGATTATCACATGTCAAATTGATAAATTTGAAAAAAGAAACAGAACTAAAACCTCTTGACGAACTACCAATACCTTTTAATTTTGAATCTGCTGTTTTAGGAATTATTATTTCTACATTAGCTATAATTTTAATCCGAAAGAGAAAGAAGAAATAAACTACTCTTTTCTTTTTTTTTGTTTTCTAAAAGATTTATAAGTTCTGTGAGTCCTATATTTTATTAGGGACGATATTCAGATGTTTTACAAATTAAGAAACATAGATTTTCACAAGATAAGAGACTTGTTCATAGATTTAGAGTATAGCAATCAAATTTACAGTATTTTGGATGAAGTTATCGCAAGTGATGTTTTTGTTGACAATCTAAACTATCCCAAAAATGCAGTAATAGTTGCTCAATGGAGAATTTTCTTTGGAGGTTTTAATGTAATTGAAGATTTTATTGATGCAACTAAGCAGTATTTAGAAAACGAGTATCCAAAAATAGTGAAAAATAGGTCTGATGCTAAGTTCTTTAGATTCTATTGGCCTAGTGATGATTGGAAAAAAGTTTTGGAATCTAGGTTTCAAGATCCAGTTTCTCTTACGCGGAAATATTACACTATTCAAGAACTTGCAATTCCTAACTGGCGAGAGTTAATTCCAGATGGATTTACTGTTGTTCAAATAGATGAGTCTTTGCTTTCAAAAGAACCTTTGATAAATATTGGTTGGTTGCAGGAAGAAATTGAAGGAGTATGGGATTCTGTTGAAGATTTTCTGCAAACAGGAGGAGGGTTTTGTGTCCTGAAGGATGAAAGAGAAATAATCTGTTGGAGTACGTTTGAATATCTTACAAAAGACAAAAAGATTGAATGTGCTGTTGCAACCAAAGAAGATTATCAACAAAAAGGTTTAGCTACTTTAGCTGTTTCAGCTTCAGCAGAATATGCTTTGTTAAACTACGAAGATGTTGGTTGGCATTGTACAAGTGATAATATACCCTCATGGAAAGTTGCAGAAAAAGTGGGATACAAGCTTGATAGAGAATACAATGTTTTTGAATTATACATAAATCAGATAGACAATAAGCTATACAATGCATATATTGAATTAACACATAAGAATTTTGAAAAATCAATTGATTTCTATGAACAAGCTTTACATGTGATTCAAGAAGAAGGAGAAGTTCTAAAGAATTCAGATTTAGTACCCACTCACAATATCTCTCCTGCTAGTTTACATTTTAGACTAGGGACTCTATGGGCAGCTTTAGGAAAGCATGATAATGCATTCAAGCATTTGAACACAGCTATAAATCTTGGATTTAAAGATAGGAATCGATTCTTTACCGAAGAGATGTTAGGAGATTTACATGATATTCAGAACTGGAATATTTTGATTTCCAGGTTACCTAAGGAAGAAGTAGAGGAATAAAATCCTCTGAAGCTTTCAACTAGAACACATTTATTTAATATTGAAACCATGTTTTTTGATTATAGAAAATAAAGTGTCATCACTCCATCTCCTTTGAGAGAATTTTCTAGATATATGTTCTGACCAAGAATATTTATCATAATCGATTTCATCTTTTCCTTCTTTCAACGGTATTTTTGCTCTCTGTTTGATATAGTAGCCTTGAGTTAAATATCCTTCATCCATCTCTCTCATACATTCCTTGACTTCAGCTTCAGAAAGATCTTTGTATGAATCTTCAAACGCGCTATGAACCAAAGGGAACCGTGGTCTGATAGATGTTTCTACAGATAGATCAGGATACCCCAGACATAAACCAACAACTGGAAAAACTCTATCTGGTACATTAAAAACCTCAGAAATTAAATCAGCTTTTAGAGGAACTACACCAAGTAACACTGAACCAAGACCTAATGCTTCTGATGATAGAATAACATTTTCTATAGCCAAGTTGACATCTTGAATCCCTAACCATAGAGTCATACCATCATCAAAATCATAAGTATGTCCTCTCTGTGTCATTATTTTCTCCATTCTTCTAAAATCGATGAAGAATATCATGAAAACTTTAGTTGAAGGATACAAACCAATTCCTTTGAATTTCTTCATTTTTTCAGAATCTCTTGTGTATACGACACTGCATAATTGAGCAGCAAATGGAGCTCTAAATCCTGCTTTGAGAATTTTCTCTAGTACTTCATTTGAAACTTCTTCATTAGAAAATCTTCTAATCGATCTCCTATTGTATATAATATTAAATAAGTCGTTTTTCGTTTTTAAAATAGAATTCATGTCTAATACCAATTATTGTTTAGACTATGAATTTTCATTTTGTATAATAACTTTATGTAGAAAGAAAATCAGAAGAATGTCAAATAATTCAGATAAATTCTACTATACAGATTTTTGGTTCTTCTGTTATTTTATCCGTTCCAATAGGGTAAAGAACAAAAACCAGTAGATTCAAGTTACTAATAGTTTTGTACTTTGCAAATGTGGATAACCAACTCCCTTCACCAATTTCTTTTTGCTCTTGATGAAGTTTTAAATTCAGAGCATTAAGCATCTCAACCGCTTTAATTGCATCATCATCAGAGAGAGTTTTACAATCAGTCTGTTCAAAAAGCTCTAATGCAAATTGCTGATAAGGTCGATCTTTGGTTTTAAATCTACCTGCTTTTATTCCTTCCTCAAGTTTCTGAAATTTCTCATACTGTTCATGAATTGTCATAAAATGTACAAAGTCTTTGAAGTTAATAATAGTTTTGGAGAGAATTACCCTTTTAGCCGAGAAACTCTGTTTTAAGATACATAACTAGAATTTTAATGTCTATCTCTGAGGAAGGAATTATAGGAATTACGGGATTATCTAATGGAAAGGGATCAGTACTATTAGAATCTCCAAGAATTTCATAAGTTAATGATGTATTCCATCCATTCCAGTAGTTGCCTTCTGATTTAACTTCATCGAACCATGTATTGTTACTTGCATTATCACTAGCTTGTGATGTTGATTCTAAGTTATTATAAAAGAACGAATTATGATGGATTGTATTGAAAGTGCCTGAATCTATTTTAATCCCTTCAAAAGTATTGTTTGATATTTCATTCAGATTGATAATATTCTCAAAACTACTTCCAGATATAAAGATTCCTACAAGATTCTTTGTTAAAGAATTAAGGAGAAATTGGTTGTTGTCACTATCAGATATCTCGATTCCAATTAAGTTATCAATAATTCCACAATTCTCAATAAGGTTTTGGTGTGAATATTTAAGAATAATTCCATCAGCGGAATTAGATTCCACTGTTGTATCTTTAATCTGGCAGAAAGAACTCGATTCCAATACAATTCCCTTTTGGAATGTTTTAGTAATATAATTCCCTATAAGAGTACAGTTATTACTCCCCTCAAGTTCAAAACCTGAAAAAGTGTTTTTAACAAAATTGCTAATCACGCTAGTATGATTCGATTTTTCTAAAAATAAACCGCTGTTGTAGCTAGGATTTCTCCCTGATACTGGTTGTGTCCTGAAAAGCTGATTGTTTTCTATCTTACCATAATTGGAATTATACAAACCTATACCAATTTTGTTGTCTAAACATGTATTATTGACAACTTCAACATAATCACTTGATTCAATTCTTATTCCTTCAGATGAATGACCTATACAGGAGTTATTGTAAATTTTAGCAGTTCCTTGAGCAATTGAATCAATAAAGATAGCATTAAAAGGATTGTAAGCAAAGAAATTGTTTCTGATTATAAAATAGCTAATAGTATTTTTAACAACTATAGGTCTTTTCCTTGCTTCTACTGCATTCAGATTTTCTATAATGTATGGATCCTCTTCAGTTCCCTCACCTTCAAATCTGTATTTCTTGAAATCATCGTCTGAGAGTATTTCATAGGTTTTGACTTTATCTCTAGTCGTTACCATAGGCACAACTATTGTAATTGATAAAAAAACCAACGCGATAATTACTGCCAAAACCTTATCTAAATCTAATTTTACTCTCATTCAAGTATTGTGAGCCTTGAGCCCTTTAAAAACTTAAGGAATTACAACTTATATTATGATTAGTTTTATTAACATTATTCTGTTTCTTCTTTATTTTCTTTCTTATCTCCAGAGCAGAAGAACAAGATAAAACGTCTTAGGAAATCAAAAACATAAAAACTTGCTATACTTAGCACTATTGCATTAACTAGTGGTTGAAGTGCATCATGTATATTCCTGATATAGGTTAAAGGTAACCAAAGCAATAGGAAAAAGAGAGTAATACCTATACCCGTGCTTATTTTTCGATTTTCAATTTTTGTAACTCTTTTCTTAATATCGTTGTTTGATTTTTCTTCTATTGTCAGATAAATCACATCTAAAACTATCAATGACTTGTCCAACTTATTACTTTTTCCTCTACAAAAAAACAAGAATTATTAAGATTTATTTGAGATTCTGAAATTTTGACTTTGATAAAAGGTTAGGTAATGGGAAGCTCGTCCAACTAATAAGGTGGGTTGAGAAAATTAATTTTACCTGAAAATAGTTATGTATCTTTTAAGAAGGTGGTAAGCAAAATAGGTTATAAATTTAGATTCAAAGTGGTTTTATTTTATTGCAGTTTATTTACCAAACTGATATTCCTTTAAGTTTCAGTTCAAAATACAAAGTGAAAAAATTATGTTTGAATCTACTCATTAGACTTCCGACACTTTGCTTTACATTTAAAACCAAGGATATAATTTATATAGTGGATTGAAATCCCGTCTTTGTTGAGGTTCAATCTTAGCAACAAATAGGGTTCGAAATGAGTGTAGACAAATACATCAAAAGATTCGAAAGCGGGGAAGATGTTCATAGAATATTAGGCGAACTGAAATCTGAAGCTGCTTCGGAAATTGAAGATGCTTTTTCTGCTTTAATTGAAATAGGTGAACCCGTAATCGAACCTTTAATTGATACACTCAAAGATGAAGATAAAGATATTCGCTACATGGCTGCTAAAGCTTTAGAAGTAATAGGTTATCAAGCAGTTGATCCACTTATCATAGAACTTGGAAACAATAGAAGTAGAGTCCGAGTATGTGCAACAGAAACTCTTGGAAAGATAGGTTGTACAAAAGCAATCGAACCTCTGATAGCAACTCTGAAAGATGAAAAAGAAGATGAGATTGTTCGTGAGTACGCAGTTTATGCTTTAGAGAGAATAGGTAAACCAGCAGTTAAAGCTTTAATCAAGGCTTTAAAAGATTTGAAAGACCCATCAGCTATTGCTCCTTTGTCAGCAGCACTTTTTTATGAAGAAGGTGAAGTAAGAGAAACTGCAGTTAAGCTAGTATCGAATTATTCTGAAATCTACATGACTTATGGGGGGATTAAATCCATTTTAAGAAATGATCACAGTAAGATACCTGACGCTTCTTCCTATTTAGTTGATATTAACAAACTGAAGGATTTACGAGGTCCGGATAAAAAGCGTTATACTCAAAAAACTCTTGTTGATTTCATCAGGTAATTTTCATAAAGTCTTAACATCTGGTTTGGAAGATACTAACTTGTTAACAATGTCTGTCCAATCTTCTTTTGTAACAGCATTTAAGCTCTCAATATAATCTGTTGTGTCAACTTGTTCTCTACTAATAGATTTCTGAGCAAGATGTGCAATTACTTTTTTCATAAGCTCTGTACCTATTTTCTCTCTAATCGATTCATGAATTAGAGCTCCCCAATGATAGAATACTGTATAAGATTTCTCGTGTAATCTATTTATTGAATTAATTGCTGGAAGTTCACTAGCTTCTTCTATTAGTTCTTTTCTTCTCTTGATAATTGTCTCAAAGAACTCATCACCAAAATAATCTTTTGCTAACAAATAAGCACTATATTCCGCTAGAGATTCATCAATCCAATTATGCCAGTTATCACTAGGTGCCTTGTTAAACCATAAATGGGAATGCTCATGTATCCATGAAGCAATGACATTTCTACTATATTTTGTGAAATAATCTTCAGGTAACTCTTCAGGATAGATCATAAGATTCCCTCTTACATAAGCTCCTCCTTTTTCCCTTCTAACTAAGACAATTGAGAAGTTCTCCTGATTCGGAGAACCCAACCAATCAATTTGTTTCTTGATTATTTTTTTGAATTCAGTTTCTAAAGGTTTGAGTTTATTATAGTTCTTCTTTGAACCCTCAAGAATTCCATCATCTCTTTCAGGTATTGCTTGCTTTTCCGGAAAACCTATTAGGACTACTCCTATTTGAGGATTTGAATTTCTCCATTTAAAACAGTGTTTGCACGGTTTTGGATAAGCATTGGAAATCCAAATCCAATCTTGTGGAGCATGGAGAGTGAGATTAAAAGAAAATGACATTTGATTGAAATATGGATACCATAATGCATAATCAGCTAATTCGACTTCAGTCGAGTTAATGTAGTTTAAATCCCAAGTACTTTTCAGTATCTTACCTGAATATACAAATGAAACAGTCAAATTTTCTAGATTGTTCAATTCAGATGGTAGTTTAATTTCCCAAGCTTTAGCTACTCGATAAAGAATGTCTTCTGGAATATCAATTTCAATTGGTTTAAGCTGGTATTCCCTGTTATCATGTACAGCTATAATCTTATCCCAAGATAAGTCTGGATTAAGTATAATTCCACTAATTTTCGATTTAACATTCTTAAAACTAATCAATGCTATTGCTGTCAAGGAAGATTCTTCTGGAGTAATCTTGATATCAAGATTTACATTTTCTACATTCATTAAATTAAATGAAATAAAACAAATAAAAAATTATGGGAGTAGATTTTCAGGTAAATATTTAAAAATCTATTGATTCTTCTTTTGAAATAGAATGAAATATAACTTTAATAGGGGTATAGATAGATAAATGAATTTCCAGAATCTTTACACAAATCAGAAGAATTAAAATTTCTTTCTAATTCTCTGCTAAGAAATAGTAAACACTTCTCATATCTTGTAGATTACTTCTTCGTATAATAATTCCTAGTTCAATTAATCTTTTAAGGGCATATCTAACTGTTCTAGCAGGAAGATCTGCTCTCTTTATTAATTCCTTCTGAGTTAACGGATTTTTGTTTTCTAATACTGTTACCAATTTTTGACTAGAGGTACCTTTAAATTTACTTGTCATACCATCACTTACTTTTCTTAAATCAATAATTGAGAACTCTTTTAAAGGAATATAGCAAACAAAACTGAAAAATATGTAAATATACAGAAAATTTAGTGGATTTAAATAACTCTTATTCACTCCAAATATTTAAAAGAAAGTTCTTCAGTTCAAAATCTGATTGGGAATGAAATACGATTTCGATAGGGTAATAGATAGAACTAATACACATTCTGTTAAATGGGATAAACATGTACTGAAAGAATTTTTTGGTACTGAAGATGTTTTACCTGCTTGGGTAGCTGATATGGATTTTCAATGTCCTGAGCCTGTAATCGACGCAGTTAAGAAAAAAGCAGCTGAACAAATCTATGGTTATAGTTGGCATGGTACGCCTGAGTTTTATGGTTCAATACTTGGATGGATGAAGAGAAGGCATAATTGTGATGTTGAAAAAGATTGGATTGTTTTTAGTCCTGGCGTGATGCCTGCTGTCAATGTTATGATAAGAACTTTTACTAACCCAGGAGATAAAATAATTGTTCAATCACCTGTTTATTATCCATTCTTTTCAGCTGTTCAAAATAATGGGAGACAAATGCTTAACAATCAATTGAAGTATGAAAATAAAAAATATACTTTTGATTTTGAAAGCTTTGAAGAACAAGCAAAAGATCCAAGAACAAAAATGTTTGTTCTTTGTAGTCCTCATAATCCGGTTGGGAGAGTTTGGACAGAAGCTGAATTGAAGAAACTGGGAGATATATGCTTAGAAAATGATGTATTAGTCGTTTCAGATGAAATTCATCATGACTTAATTCTATCAGGATATAAACACACTGTATTTTCGAATCTAGGCGAGGAATATATGGATAGATCTATCGTCTGTTCAGCTCCAAGTAAATCGTTCAATATGGCAGGTTTGCAGATATCAAATGTAGTGATTTCGAATAAAAAAATGAGAGAGGAATTTCAACATAGTATCGTAGGGAAGAATAGTTTGATGATTCCCAATGCTTTTGGAATAGTTGCTTTGATGGCTGCATACAGCGAAGGAGACGAATGGTTGAATCAAGTTATGGAGTATATCGAGGATAATTTCAGATTTGTGAAGAATTTTCTAGAAGATAAATTACCTGATATTGATATGGTCAAACCTGAAGGAACTTATCTTGCTTGGTTAGATTTCAGTTCTTTGGGAATGAATGATGAAGATAGAAAGGAGTTCTTATTGAGAAAGGCTAAAGTAGCATTAGATAACGGAGCAATGTTTGGTTCTGGTGGAGAAGGTTTTGAGAGACTGAATGTTGCGTGTCCAAGAACTATCCTAGAAGAAATAATGAACTGGATTTACAGAGCAATAAAAGCAGAAGCTAGCTGACAACTTTATTTCTCACTTTTCCGGAATTCTATATCTCCTGGAGTAATTATTTCTTCTTCAAAAATAGGTAATCTAGTTATTTTTTCATCTTCTGCAAAATCTTTTAGATGAAGCTTGTAATATTCGTGCCAGTTATGCCAGCACCCCTTCTTACAAACGAGTGTTACGTGGATTATTTTATAGAAAATCCCTTGATCTAAATGAAATGTTTCCTTTTTTTCCAAAATTGTTACTTCACTAGTAAAGCATTTGGGACAGGTCTTATCATCAGGGAGCATAACGTTCATAATAACGTAAAGTTCTTTACATAAAAAACTAATTACAGAGGTAAAGAAATAGAAGAAAAATACGAACAAAAAAGAAGAATTTATTTCCTCTTTCTTTTTCGTAAAATAAAGACTGTTGATAATATTGTAGCAATCATTAGTATTGCAGTAAATGAATTTGTTTCTTCAGTTTTAATTTCTTTTAATTTCAAATAATTGAGTTTATTGTAATGATTCCCAAATTGCTTTAGAAATCTGAATATCTTGAACTGCTACTCCTGTCAAATCAACAACCGTTGTTTCCTCTTCTGATTGTCTCTGCCATTCACTTTTAAGGATCATATCTCCCAGCTCAATCATCTTTTCTTTTTTTATCATTCCGTTTTGAATCGCTTTGTAACTCTCCCCTCTTAGTTGACATTGTTCAATACTATCTACAATCAATCTATCAGCTTTTTTAAGAATAGCAGAGTCAAGTTCTTGTTTTTCTGGAGTATCTGAGCCCAAAGCAGTGATATGAGTTCCCTCATTAACTTGATCAGCGAATATTAATGGTTCTTTAGAAGGAGTGCAAGTAACTATAAGATTACAGGTTGAGGTGATATCTTCTGGTTCTTGAGTTGTCTCAACTTTAAATCCTAACTCTTTCATATCCTTTTCATAAACATCTAATTCATCTTGACTAATTCCCCAAGTAATTATATCCTTACAGTCTAGAACTTTCTGCAAGTAGATTGGTTGTAATCTCCCATGAGTTCCAGCTCCAAAGACTCCTATTCGTTTCACTTTCTTGGGTGCCATATATTTTGCTGCAATTGCACCCGCTGCAGCTGTTCTAATATTAGTAAGATGACCATTATCTAAGAGAACACTAAGTAGTTGACCAGTTTTCTGACTAAAGAGAAGCATCAAACCATCAAAAGCAGGGAGGTTGAGTTTAGGGTTGTCATAAAAACCAGTAGCAACTTTGATAACAAAATAATCATCTTCTTTAATGAAACCATACTTGATATGACATTCACCTGGAGGATTTTCAAAGATCATTTCACCAACAGGAGGAACAGTAACTTTTCCTTGAGAATAAGCTATAAATCCATCTTCTATTATCTGGATAGGATCAATCCTTTGCAAAATTCTTTCTATTTCCTCAAGTTCTACTACTTTTACCATAATCTTTCTGAATAGAGTGAGATTTACCGTATATATCTGTTGCTAAAAAAATAAAAGAAATTTTGTATTTCCTAACTTACTTTCTCTTGTACCTGCGAACTAGAAGTAAAGCAACCACTATGAGATTAAGTGATACTATAAAACTAATCAGCGAGAAAGAGATCTCTTCGGTTTTCATCCTTACCCAAGTGTTGTCATTATAATCAAAAACCCATGTTTCATCAAGTACGTTCAACGGACTTTCTGAAGAAGTTCCTCCGAAAAGGATGGTTCTATCACTCTCAGAATCATACCCCATAGCATGATATTGTCGCGAAAGATTTAGTTCTGATCCTACTTCTGACCACACTCCTGATCCCAATTCTGTCCATAGATTAGAATTATAATCATATGACCAAGTTTCAGAACTGATACCACCTCCATAGATTGAGGAACCTCCAAACATTATGCACAAATCATGAGTAGGATCATATTCCGACCATTCTCCAAGTCTTCCCCAGGGACCGTTTGGTGTGGTGACATTTTCCCATTGATTTGAATTGCAATCATAAGCCCAAACATCACTGGAAGGCCAAATACTATCGGAATCAGCATCAAGATCTTCAGCAGAAGTTCCACCAAAGAGTATCACTCTATCACTTTCTGTATCATATGCAAAAGTATAGCCACCATGTACTCTAGGATGATTTTTGGTAGTAACATTTGTCCAGACATTTGAATTAATGTCATATAACCAAGTATCATTATAGCGTACTGTAATTCCAGCGGGATTAGCTTCTTTGTTGAGTATTCCTCCAAACATGACTAAGACATCAGATTCCTTATCATATACCATCCTATGTCCATACCTCTTTCCTGGGGAAACCTTGGGATTAATTTTTGTCCATGTGTTCTCTTGGCAATCATAAACCCAAGTCTGATTTGATACATCATTCTTAGCTCTTATTCCTCCAAAAGAAAAGATCTTTTCTGATGCTGAATCATAAGCCATTGCAGTAAATGCTCCATACGGAGTACTCTCTGTATTCATTTTTGTCCAAACATTTGTGTTATAATCATATTCCCAAGTATCAAAAGCATAATGCTCATCTCCAATTTCTGTTTGTCCACCATACATAATGATTCGATCACTTGAAGAATCATATACCATGCAATGATTCATTCTTTTTTGGGGATAATCAGCTTTAATTTGAATTGTGGAAAAAATAGTAAGAGAAAAGAGGGATAGTAAGATTACTAATATTAAGGATATCCACACTTTTCTTTTGCTTTTCATATTGTTTATTTATTTTGCTTCTACTTCTTTAATTTTTTTCTCAGAAGAATTGCTATTACCACAAGATTCAGTGAAATCAAGAAACTAATCATCGAGAACGAAGTATCTTCAGCTAGTTGTGTCCAAGTATTCGCATTATAATCAAAAATCCAAACCTCATTAAGAAATTCAAATTGTGCATCAGGATCAAAACCTCCAAAAAGAAGGATTTTATCATTATCTGAATCATAAACCATCTGAGCCCATCTTCTTTCAAGGTCTCCTTCAGGATTAAGTTGTGTCCAAGTAGCTGTATTGTAATCAAAAGCCCAAGTTTCATCTGTCATTCCAGTTGAATCTAAGTGAGTATACCCTCCAAACATTATTACTCTATCACTCTCAGAATCATATTCCATAGCATGTCCATATCTAGGATCAGGACTTGTTGAAACAGAGATTTCTTCCCATGTATTGGTATTATAGTCATAAGCCCAAGTGCCTTGTCCTAGAGTATCTCCAGTAGGATCAGTAGCACATGACATCCATCTCGAACATCCACCAAACATTATCACTCTATCACTTTCTGAATCATAAGCCATTTGATGAAGGTTTCGACCTATTGGATCAAGAGCTGTTGTCTTATTTATCCATGTATTAGTATTGTAGTCATAAGCCCAGGTTTGATTAATAAGAATACCTTCACCATCAGGATTTTCATCTTTGGTTAAACCTCCGCTATGTAAAATCATTACATCAGATTCAGAGTCATAAACAGCATTACCTCCATCTAATCCTAAAGGAGGGGTTACAGAGGGTTCTGCATTAGACCAAGTATTAGTATCATAATCATAAGTCCAAGTTTGATTAGATACCACTTCGTCAGCATGCATGCCACCATATGCAATTATCATGTCTGATTCCGAATCGTAGACTAACGGAGAAAAGGTTGCATAAGGAGTCACCGCTGGTTCCATTTTTGTCCATGTATTTGTAGCATAATCAAATGCCCAAGTATCAAAAACCCAATTTACTTCACCTAAATCTTTTTGTCCTCCATACATTATTACTATTTTGCTGGCAGAATCATATGCACCATACTGACCCGTTCTTCTAGGAGCAGTATCTGCATACATCATTTGCGATGAATTTACAGTTAAAAACAGCAAAGATGTTATTATTACTGCTGCATAAATTATTCTAACTTTTTTTTCATTTTTCATTTTTTTATTTCCTCCTATTTCTTTAGTTTTCTTCTTAGTAGAATAGCTATTACAATCAGATTCAGTGAAATCAAGAAACTAATCATCGAGAAAGAAGTATCCTCTGTTAGTTGTGTCCATGTATTAGCATTATAATCAAAAATCCAAATCTCTTTAAGAAGGGTAAATTGAGCATCTGGATCAACTCCTCCAAATAGGATGATTTTGTCGTTTTCTGCATCATAAGCCATATTTGCACCTCTTCTTTCCAAATCTCCTTCTGGATTGAGTTGAGTCCATGTTGCAGTATTGTAGTCGAATGCCCAGGTTTCATCAGTCAATCCTTTTGGATTTAGATAATAATAACCTCCATGCAAGATCACACGGTCACTCTCTGAATCATAAGCCATTGAATGACCATATCTAACCTCTGGATTCATGTTGACAGAAACATTTTCCCAGGTATTAGTATTATAATCATAAGCCCAGGTTCCTTGGCCCATAGTTTTTCCTGTAGGATCTTCAGCAACAGTGTCGAATCGAGCACCTCCACCAAACATAATTATTCTATCACTTTCTGAATCATATGCTAATTTATGATAATATCTTCCTATTGGATGAGAAGGATCTGTCATATTAGTCCAAGTATTAGTATTATAGTCATATGCCCAGGTCTGATTTATTAAAATAGGTACTCCATCAGGATTGTAGTCCTTACCTAAAGATCCACCATGTGCAATCACTATATCAGATTCAGAGTCATATTCAATACTTCCTAATCCTAAACGTGGATCTCCTGTTGGTTCAGCATTAGTCCAAGTATCAGCACTATAATCGTATATCCAGGTTTGATTAGACACAACATGATCACTTATAGAACCCCTCCAAGCTATCATTTTCTCTGATTCTGAATCATAAGCTAATGATTTAAAAGTTCCTTCAGGATGAGTTGCAGGTTCCATTTTTGTCCAGGTATTTGTAGCATAATCAAATGCCCAGGTATCATAATTCCAACCCACAGGTGCAGCATCTCCATATGTTGTATCTCCACCATATAGTATTACTTTTTGGTTGGTTGAATCATATTCCATACTAAAACTATTACGTTGTTTTGGAATTGCAGCATTAGCTAAAAGAATAGAGCTTGTTGTTAAAAACAGTAATGTTGTCATTATTACTGTAGCATAAACTATTCTAACTTTCTTTTCATTTTCCATTTTTTTCATTTTTTATTTCATCCTATTTCTTGATTCTCCTTCTTAGTAGAATAGCTACAACTATTAGATTTAGCGAGATTAAGAAACTTATCATCGAGAATGGAGTATCCTCAGTTATTTGTTCCCAGGTGTTTGCATTATAGTCAAAAATCCAGACTTCTTGAAGCAATGTAAATTGTTGATCAGGGTCTACTCCACCAAAGAGGATGATTTTATCATTAGTTGAATCATAAGCCATTT
>JAGLTB010000069.1 GCA_023270155.1 Candidatus Heimdallarchaeota archaeon
TTCCACAATTGTATTTTGAGGTTTCAGTTATCGGAGAAACGGGAACGAAAATTAATACTCATTTAAGATTATTGAATTTCACAACTTTTGAACTGTACCAGAAACATAGTTACTCATATACCCTAGTTGTACCAAATGAAGATGAAATTATCATGGGACAACAATTAATGAGTATGTTGTCAGCTGGAGTAGGGGCCGAAGTAGAGATCCAAAGCGATGTAATCCAAATAAACGAAACCAATGTTTCAGTAGTTAATGATAGCTTCGCTGTTACAAATATTATTGAATCAAGTCAGGAATTTGACATTGAAGTACTAGCTTCTATAGACAATTTTGAATTTAACTCATCCTTGAATTTTGTTTCTTTTATTGAGCTATTTATTTTGGATACTAGAGAGGTAGGAACAATCATAAGTGAAATTCTAGCAGAATTTGATAACATAGAGATAACTGAAGAAAAGCAAACACAGAATTTCATAATCTATGCAACAGATGAGGTCATAAGAACACTTACGCTTTTAGAAATACTTTTCTTTGTTCTAATGCTGGTTTCAATAACCTATAGTATTTATACTCTGGTTAAAGAAAGTGAAGAAGAAATTTTCGTTCTACGATCAATAGGCTCAACCAAATTTCACATTATTCTGCTCTTTATGACACAAGCTTTGTTTATTGGAGTAATAGCAGGTATTCTTGCGATTGTTGTAGGATATCTAGGTGTAAGTGGGATAGTAGCTATTGTATCTGCTATAACTGGTTTACCATTTATTGCTCTAAACATTAATGGGAGTCTTATAGGAATAATATTTCTTCTCTCAGTGTCTTTATCTATAGTATCTGGAATTTATCCTTCAATTGAAGCAGCTAAAATTAAGGTTATTAGGGAGGATCTATGATGAGTCTTAGGGGAACCTTTCTTTATAACATCCTACCAAAGAAAAGAATATTCATTGCTTTCTTAGGTTTTCTCATTAGTTCCACAATAATTACAGGGGGAGCTATACTCATGGATAGTATAATCGATGCAACATCATCCTATCTAGGAGAAAGTGAGGACGTTCTAGTAATTTCTAATCCTCAAGCTTCCACACCATATACAAGTATTTTACCATTGGAAATAGCTGAAACTGTTAGAACGATACCTGGAGTCATGGATGTTAGTCCTGAGGTTATGACAGCTGCTGTTTACAAAGATAAAGCAGTTTACTTCCGGGGAGTCGATATAGGAAAATTCTGGGAATTTACGGATGTAAGTTATATTGATGGAGTTCCTTTAGACAGCAATGATACATATGAAATTAGCATAGGAACTAAGTTTGCAAGTAGAAACAACCTTGAAGTAGGGGATTTGTTCATCGTATTCTCCACAAGATCAAATGCAGCAATGGAGTTCAAAATTAAATCAATCTTTGTAACAAATACTCTCCTCGATGATGAGATAATTGCTCCACTCTGGATCGGACAATTTTTTGCATTTCAATCATTTAATTATATAACTCACATACGTGTAAAAGTTGATTTAAGTCAAGTTTCAAAAGAAACAGTAAGGGAAATTGTTACTAGCGAGTATGAACTCACTGTAAATATTGCAACTCCCAATAGCATCTCATCATTGAATGCGACAGTATACATTAGAAGTGGTAAGGGTAATTCAATTAAAGAAGAAATTATTAGAAATTCCTACTCAATTTCCTTTCTTCTTTCATTTGGTGAATATGAAATACAAGTGGATGTAGAGGGATTACTCTCTGAACCAGTGAATTTAATTCTAGGAAGTGACCGAATAGCAGAAGTTTTTGTTCCATATATCCAAAGAGACCTTAATTTTAGAGTAATTACTGATGAAGATGAGCCTATAGAAGGGGTTAAAATAGAGGTTTATAGTCAAGATAAACAAGAAAAAGTAACCGGTGTGAAAACATACAGCGCATTTTCTGATGAGAACGGTGAAGCATTTATCTCTGTAAGTAATGGAAGTTATTTCGCTGAATTTAATTATGAAGTCTACTTGAAATCAATAGCATTTACAACTGGGGAGATAAACAACATAGATGTAGAGCTAATTAGTCGTCATCCGTCAATTATTGTAAGAAATCCAAAAAACGAAAGTATTGTCATAGGTAATGATGTGAATGTTTCTATCTCTGCAACCAGAGGATATTCAATTTACTTTTATCCAGATGGTAACTTTGGAGATCTTAAAAAATATTATATAGCTGAAGAAGGAGAGATTCCTCCTCCTGGAATCTTAGTTCCTTTTGACGAGGGAGATCATTCTATCACAATTATTGTTTTCAACAAAGATTACCCAGGAAGTGGAGATAAGAGTAAAAATTATGGAGAAACGACAGTATTCTTTTCAATATCCCACAGTTTTCCTGAAACCATATCTTTTTCCAATGCAGTAAATGGTACTCATATATCGCCGTCTTCAACACTATTTCTAAATTCATCAATTTATTTTAGTCGCTATACAACTTACAAATGGAATAATGACGAATGGACACTACTTACAGGTTATAGCATTAAAAGTCCATCAGAGATAGGTGTTCATAAATTGACAATTAAGGGAGTAACTGGAGATGAGAGCAAAGAATGGGTATTTTTCTTTATTATTGAAGATAATCCGCAGAAGGTTGGATTGATTGGACTACCAAACCATTATCATATAAGAGGAGGGGAAGAGATGCAAGTTTGGTATAAGCAAACTGCAACAATATATCAATACCGTTGGGACACTCAATTGGACACTTCAATTCCTCCTGATCTTACCATACCAACAAATAGCTTAAATGAAGGAAATCACACTCTATACCTTTCAGTTTACGTTTTAACCCAATGGTACAATAGATCATATGATTTGATAATAGATAATTCCGCACCGAATGTTACGCTTTCATATTTGAATCAAACAATTTTAGAATCAGGAACAAATATTTTCTATGTTAGCAACGAAACTTTATCGTGGTTGCAGTATTCTTGGGATGATCTACCTTACTCCTTTGATTTTCAGAGTAAAATTAAAGCATCAACAGAAGATGGAGATCATAGCTTAAATATTTCAGCATGCGATCTTGCGGGGAATATTGTGAATTATTATTATGAATTCACCACAGAGAATTTCACAGGTAGCACTCCAATTGACTTCTATTTATTGTATGAACTAGATGGAATAATAAATCAAGGATTTATTGATATTGAAGTTTTCTCGAATATACCAGTTTTTACAATCGAATATTCAATAGAAGGTCCTGTAACTGTGGAGGGTCTCTTGACTCAACCAAAGAGGATATATCTATTTCCAGGTGACTACAATCTCACAATTAAATATTCAGTTACTATATCTGTAAGCAGAACTAGGAAATGGAGTTTTACGGTAATTAATGGTTCCAATTCATCACATTTGTATTCAACAACAGTGAATTCAAGTTACTCAGGGGATGTCAGCATATACTTCCCATATTTTGATTACAATGAAACGATAAATGGTGGAACATCTTTGCACTTAACTGATGGTAGTTTCTATGCAATTTCTTATCAAATAGGAATGATTGAAAGTATAGACGAACAATGGTTGATAATTGATACAACTTTACCAGAAATCTATATAAAATCCCCTCAGAAAGGAGACGAAGAATCTATTGTGCTTCTTGACCTTGATAGCGATGCAACAGAAATTCTTTTTCAATTAGATAATGAAGACACAGTTTATACTTATGATAGGCTCTACTATTTAGAGTATACTGTAGACGGAATGCATAGATTAACATTCACTCTTACAGATTCTTTCTATAATCAACGGATGGTTACTTATACCTTTACAACAGGGTTAACTTATGTTACAGTCAATTTAACTCTCCAAGAATTGAGTGGGAACATATTTACTCCACTTCATGATCACTCTATTTCAATAAAGAGTTATTATAATAATACTGTCTGGAAAGGGATTACAGATGCAGAAGGAGTAATTTCCTTTGATATTTATTCTGGTAAATATTATGTTAATTTTGAATATAGTAGCAAACAATACGAGTATGAACTAAAAACATCTGGTGGATTGACGAGAGAGATTTCCTTGGGTTGGTTGAATTCAACACTAAATGTTCATGACCTATATGCAGATTATCCAATGGATGAAATATCTTTAGTAATTAGAGAGATCTCCGGAACTAGAATTATAAAACTGTTAACAGACAATAATGGCCAATGTTTCACGCAAATTTATACTGGCAATTATATTTGTTATTACAGTATTCAGAGCGAAATATATTCTATACCTTTTCAAGTCCATTCCAGTAATCAACAAATATTCTTTAAAATTATATCACCAAAAGATGAAGTAATTATTGATTTTAGATATGATAATGGATCCTTAGTCTATAATATCCCAGTGAATTTCAATACTATATTGGATGGAGAAATTCAAACCACAACAGGTCTTTATTCAAGTGTATCACTCTGGATATCCTACGGCTTTGTTAATATTACTGTTACTTTGAGATCTGGTGAGATTCTTGAATTAAGAAGATCATTTGAACCAGGAAAAGAAACAATGACAATTATTCTTCCAACTGTTACTGAAGAACAATGGTTGAAGATACCTTTCAAACCTGTTTCAGGTTTTGACTTTTTTGTTTCAGTGTCGTCGGAATATATGGATTATTATCTAAAAGGATCATTATTATTTACTTATACACTTGCTTATGCAGAGGTCATTCTTATCCTTCTGGTAGTTATAGTAAATATGTATTCAATTCTACAAAATGTGTATAAAGAGAGTAGACGTGAAACTACTATTGTAAGGATGATAGGGGGGACAAATCTTAATGCAATAATAACAATATTCTCTCGATTAGGATTTGTTTCTTTATTAGCGTCTTTAATTGGTTATGGAATTGGAACAGCAGTAATCAAGCTTTTAGCTTCAGCAAATCAAACTGTATTCTTTGGTCACACTTTTTCACCTTCAGGTGGAGGTGGACTGTTTTTGCTAAACATAGCATTGATACTATTAACTGCGCTAATCTCCTCCATTCTGATTGCTAGAAAAGCAAAGACAACAAAGAAGATTACTTATACAAGGAGATAAGCATCGGTTTTCAATAATATGTGAAACCATAATAACCAGTATAATTCCAAGAATTATCTTGTCGAGTAATATTCACCGAACTCCCTAACATTGGAGCTAAGAAATAATTCACTTCTTCAACAATTCCCTCATAATTTTCATAGATTATAGAAATATCAATGTACATCAACATAGTTGTCTCATTTGATAGACTAAATAGATGAACCCTAGTAAAATCTTCTACCGTAGGTTTTGTATTACTGTAAAAACTGGTTTGAGTTCTAGGAGTGCTGTTAGAATAAGTTGAGTATCCAGTTTCGACACTTATATTCACAGGTTTTGTACTTGGTACTGAAGTTAAATCGATTAAAGCATCAATTGTAGAAGTATTAGAATTAATCTGAACAGGATTAGGATTCGGAGCTAGGAGACTTTCTTTATCAGTTCCTCCTACGATTTGAATATCAACTGGTCCAATATATGGATCATACGAGTTTATAGTAAACATTACAAATTCAGAATTCGAGAATCTCAAATCGAAATTGATATTGTTGTATAAGAAACGGTATATGAAGTAATGCCAGTAATACTGGACTAGAAAAGCTGGATACCAATCATTTGACGTATTTAGAGTAACAAATATTCCGACGTTGTAAGTTTCAAAGAATCCTAACATTTTCGTGACATTCTTTATACTTAATGGAAACGTCGTATTGCCCAGTCCAGCATCCTTAATCAAACTCAACATGAACATGTCGATTACTGGTTGTGATGCATAATATTCCAAACCTGGTGTATTTATCGTTAAGACTACTTGATCGTCTGAAAATCCCAGCCTGTTTATAGCATCTACTAATTCCATGTAATCTGCTCTTGTATAATAACAGTACTCACTCTGAAATGTATTAATATCGAAGTTTACATAAATAAGCAAAGCTGCCTGAGCACCAAAAGGAACGAAGAACAATATGAACAACAGAAAAGCTGCCAATATCTTTCTTGGATTAAATTTCTTCGTATAAACCATGGGAAAGCTAAGTTTCAAATCTTTTTCTTTCCAGATAAGAAAGACAGTAAACAAAGTGAAGAGCGAAATGTATCCAATGAGAGAACCTATATTATAATGAGCTAGATACCACCGAAGATGAAAGTTTTCGTTGATTATTTCAAAAGGCATGATTGGATAAAGTGAAAGATAAGAACTCGCAATAATGAAAATAATAGCTAAAAAGCCATCTCTATCTTTACCATCTCTTTTATTGAAAAAATCGACCACTGAAATCAAACCCACAATGAAAACTATAGTCAAAGGAACAATAATTGGTGACATATATCTGATAGAACCTTTGGCAAAAAACCCTTGCCAGAAAACAAAGAAGAAAACTAGCCATAAAAGCAGTTCATTGTGTTTACCATTTGATTTAATAAAACCTGCAATTTTGAAGAGAGCCCAAGTTCCTGCAAACATTGTTGCAATTAAGATTGAAAATGAGGAAGAAACAAAAGTTGCTGTGTGAGCATTTTCTAGATAGGTTTCAGTTCCAGGTAAAGTTATACCTGGCCAGATTAAACTGACTTGGTTATATTGAAGATTTACATAAAGATCGAATAATATATCCTTGACTCCAGGAATTGTGAGAATATACAAACCCCATAAGATTCCTATAGCAAGAGGTAAGAAATAAATGCCAAAAATAAAACCCCATCTTTTGTAAGAAAATGATAGTGTTTCGCTTTTGATAACTAAATAAACACAATAAACTGCTAGTAGTGAAATCAGAATCCCAGTTCCTAAATAAATCTCAAATATGGACTTTCTTATTAGCTGAAAGGAGAAACCTGCAATTAGTAGAATTCGTAAAACCTTACCAATTTTATCGGAGGGCATTGCCACAAATAGCACAATAGGAATGATAAAACCACTAACTTTACTAAGAATACATCCACTAAGTGCGAGGGAAACTAGAAGCGCGAAATAAAATTTATTCTTAGTTTTCTTTTCCTTGAAAAACTTTCTGAAGAAATAGAAAGCAGCTGTCGTAAAGAACATCACATAAGTTTCTTGATAGTATTGAAATTCATACACTAAGAAAAACACAAATGGTGTTGCTAAGAAAGCTACAGACGCTACTAATGAATTACGTTTTGTTATTCCTTCGATTCTTGCGATTTTATAACAAAGATAAACTGTACCTGCTAGAAACATCATTGGGACCAGGTGTAACATTTCCGATTGTGTGACAAAGAAAACATAAGCATACAAAAGAACATTGAGGGGAGGTTTAAATTGAGGATAGAAATTTAACTCGTTGATTTCTCCCATTTGTCCGGTTAAATAAACTCTAAACGAATTTGGCAGGTAGAAATGTAAGAAATCCCAACCCCTTAAAGGGTAAACAAGTCCTTGCAATGTATAGAAAAATAACATCAATAAAGCTGTAATCAAAAACAAAGTCTCAACTGATTTAGTTATCTTCTTTCTTTCACGAAGTACAAGGGCGGGTAATTTCCTTCGTATCCACATGTATACTTTGAAAACTAGATACGATAATCCTATAGCAAAATAAATGTAAACGAATCTTTCCAGTATTTTACTACTATCAATTCGATCAGCTAAAATCCCAACTGCAAGCATTGGAATAACTAATGAGATTGAACCTAATACTAATGATTCAAGGAGATGCTCGAGAGTTGAATCTGATGTTTTTATTTTCAGTATCCACTTCTTAATCAAGTCTACCTCCAAGGAACCAATTGCAAGAATGGAGATTATTGGAAGAATGATTCTTGTATCTATTACTTCCATCTTTTATTCCTCATATTCTTTTTCAACATCAGCAGCAGTTTTGGTAGCTGCAAATCTTCTCATTAAGTCCAATTTTCTAAAATGTACAATGGTAATAATTAAAGGTATAGTTATTGAAATCGCTGCAATGATAAACCAACCAAAGAGAGCATTTCCTTCGGTGAATGTTCTCCAACTAACGATGTAGTATAATATTGCTAGTCCAAATAATCCTAAAGACCAGATTGTGTATTTGAGTTTCTGACTCATCTTCCCCATGGTTACGGTTTTTTCTTTCACAGTTCTGTCGAAATCCTTCTTAACACCCAACAGAGCACTCAAAACTGCCCAAATGAGGAATGATTGAGCTGTAAGCATTAGTAAATAAAATGCTGTTATTGTCCAGATCATTCCGAAGAAACCTCGAAGACGAATCATCCTATCTTCTTTTTCTTCTCTTCGCCAAGCCACTAATGCCATAACCAAACTTGCAAACGAAATCAAAACAGGTGCAAGTAGTAAGAGAGGTATTCTCTGAGCTAAATCAGGTCTAAGAAAGTCTATTCCTGTCATATACATTATTAAAAGCAATAAGTTAACAAACCATATCGATACACCGATTATGGGTGTGGAAATTGTACTTATTATATCTACTTTATTGATAAATGAATTCTTTCCTTTAAGAATTCTAAAGAGTCTTTTACGAAAGATTGCAGTAATTCCGTTAGTCCACCTCCAAATTTGATTAACCATACTAATCGGATTCCAAGGTACTAATCCCTTCGAACAGACCTCATGAATATAGTTTGTTTTGTATCCTTCTGACATTAGAGCGAAAGATGTATCTGTATCTTCTGCTAAAGTATCTTCAAGAAAACCTCCGAATTGTTTTAACAAATCTGCGCGAAACATCCCTGTTGTTCCTGCAAAAATCACCCCACCTCTAGTTCCCCTACTTTTTTGGTAGATATGGAAAAATTGAGTGTGAATATACGCGCTACTTCTCATCAAATAATCATCTTGGTTGACAAACGTAGGTTTTCCTTGTACTAATACAATATCATCGGAAACAAAACCGGATAAGCATGTTTTAATAAAATTGGGAGTAGGAATATGATCAGAATCAAGAACACTGAAAAAATCGCATTTAGCTTGTTTCAGAAAATTATTAATGGCACCTGCTTTGAAACCTTTTCTTGATTTTCTTTGAACAAAACTCACATCATTTTCTTTGCAGAAGACTTCAATATCTGTTGAATGATCTGGAGGACTGTCATCCAAAACTACGACCTCAAACCTATCCTTTGGATAATCAATCTGTAATGCACCTCTGATAGTCTCCGATACAACTGCTAAGGGTTCTTTATACAAAGGGATTGCTACAACAACTTTAGGAAGTGGATCTTGAGTAAGAAAAGAATTCTTCTCATCTTTTATTATTTTATAATCGGAAGAAGAACCAATAAAATAATAGATAAAGACTGAATAAAAAGCGGAAAAAAGTTCAGCTAATAGAATAACAAAATTACAAATGAGAGTAATAACTTGTTTCCAAATGGCATCGGTTCTAGAGAATTCTCTAATGATATGAACGGTACTAAAAAGGATATAGTACGTTAGAAAACCAAGTAACAAAATGGTTAAACTATACCAAAGCACTTTTTTCCATTTCATTCAAATCTACTCAATATCTTGTGATAAATGTTGGTAAAAATAAGGTTTGTTATGGCGAGTTGTGAGGTGATAATAAAGAGAGACTGGAAAAGTCGCTATTAACGATGATCCCAATAAAAGCAAAACTAACCATAGTGTTTTAGTTCCTCCAAAGAAATCAAAGAATGCAACAACCAATATTCCTGCTCCCAACAAGGTAAAGAGTAGTGAAAGTGGGATAAGTGGAACTCTTTCATTCCAAGTATCTCTTCCTTTTTCAGGTGGCCTTACTCTAAAAATTGTTTTTAACACAGCATA
>JAGLTB010000070.1 GCA_023270155.1 Candidatus Heimdallarchaeota archaeon
TACATAAAATAGAATTGTCAAATACATAGAGGATGCTATAAAGAAGAGAGAAGTACTGAAGAAAAGATCCATTTTATCATAAAAAGCTAATTTTGAAAAAAGTATTTTCTTCCATCTTTTTTTCAGTGTATGCATACTACCTTTGGCCCATCGTAATATTTGGGATAACAATAAAGAAAGATTAGCTGGTATTAATCCTAAACTTCCATAATCATCTATTAATCTAGATGAATAGCCTTTAGATAATATTTGTATCGAAAGATCTATGTCTTCAGTAAAAGTGTTAACAGGAACTCCCCCCACCTCATCCAAGATTTTTTTACGAAAGCATGCAGTTGATCCATTAAAGAGTACTGTTTTTCTTTGATTTTTAGAACGCTGAAAGATTTCGAAAAACTGAGCATACATTACTGATTCCCATATTTGGAGTTTTGATTGAATGTTGTAAAAATTCACTTTTGCTTGAACAAAAGCTATTTTCTCATCTTCAGCTAAAGCACTAATAGATTGTTTTAGAAAGTTTTTAGACATTTTATGATCATAATCAAGGAAAACTATGAATTCTGAATTGGTCTCCTTTAACATAATATTTACCATCCCCGCCTTGAAATTTAAATTCGAAGTATCGTATATGTAGTTAGAATCATATTTTGATGCTAGTTCTTTGATTTCAGGAAGTTTGTCATAATTTTCGTTAGTATCATCACCTAAAATAATCTCTATTTTTTCTCTTGGATAATCTGATTCTGTAACTGATTTTAGAGTAAGTTCTAAGATATTAGGAATTGCTTCATGAATAGGGATTAAAACACTAACTTGAGGATATTCTTCAATAACAGTAGTTTTCCGATTAAGATCAACAGGAGAGTGATAGCTTGTTGTTCCAACATGTTTGAAGAGCATGACAGTATAGAAAATTCCTATAACTTCAACAAGTAGTGCTAGGAAGTTCAGGATGACTGCACCGACTGAAAAATCATTTGGGAAAAGCTTTCTCTCAAGTATAATCAATTTCGCAGACCATATTAGATAAATCAAACCAACAACTAAAACAGCTATAGTAAAGAAAAATAGAGATAATCCTATTATTCTCCAAAGTTTAGACTTTTGCTGTACTTGGGAGTTCTGTTTATCCATTAAAAACAACCACCGAACCTTTCACTTAATTGGGAAAAAAAATTGCTATTAAAAGTTTCGATGAAAATGAGAATAGTGTAATCAGAGTGAGCTAGGTAAATCATATACTCAGTGGTTGTTATTATTCTTCATGTCCACTATTCTCAATATATAGAAAGAAATACATGTTTTATTACTTCTTGTCATTGATAAAAATCAAAAACGAGGGAAGAATGTTATTCTTCTTCTGTCTCAGTCTGTTCTTCTTCGTTTGGATTAGAAAGAATAATTGGTGGTTGTTCGTTTTCCTTTCTTCGCTTTTCCTTTAACTGATCAATGGTTAAAACTGCTTCAATCTGATTCTTTGGAACAGGTGGAGGTTCATAGCGTTTTAGTAATTGAGCAATCAAATCTTTCTGTTTTGTAAGTTTGAGTTCGTCACAGATTTCATTGAATTTCTCTTCATACAAGTACAATTCCTCAAGAAGTTTATTGTAAATAGTGTTGAGCTCTTCATCTGTTGAAGAGATTACATCTTTAGATGTTATTTCATTGATGTACTCTTCAAGCAAATGTTCATCTTGAGCACTTTCACTTAGATAGATGAGGAATTTTGAGAAATTTTCTTGGGGGTTATGAACCGAAGTTTGTATCAGAGTTTTTCTGTAATCACTAAGAAGGATTCCCACAAATTCATCTTTTGACATTTTTAGCTTTTCAACCAGTTCAGTATCCCAGTCTTCTGGTAGTTTCGCATAATTGAATGCGAGAGCTGGCACCAAGTAATCAAATAATTTGGGTTTAATTTCATTCATTTCTTCTTCTGAAATCTTACCAATCATTTTCATGAATAACTTGTAATGATCTTGATTTCCCGATGCTTCAAAATATCGTATGGTTGGTAATACTGATTCTCTAGGTTCTAATTCCCTGAAATAAAGTTTCATAATCAATGGTCTCGTAATATAAGGAAACACTAGCACTAGAAGTAGAGGAATCATAGCAAAGAAATTTATAGCACCCATAACTTGCCAGATAATTATAAAAATTGCTATTGCAACACCCCACAGACCGAATTGGAAGTATTTTATTATTTTTCTAGCTCTTGAAATATTATAACAAAGCTGACAGATTCTATCTGCTGCAGTATTATATTGCTGATCTAAATTACACAGTGTGAGACCGCATAAGGAGCACTTACCATCTGTTTCATTTCTAAAATGGAAAGCACAAAACTCTGTTCTATCTTTTTCAACCATATTAACACATCAAAAATTAGGTTTTTTTAACTTTATCTCCTTCGTCATTTTCTTAAAGTTCTTTATTTGTGTGAAAAAACTATATGAGAAAACGAACAAAACATTATAATAATAAGTTTCAAACATAATAAATTGTAAATAAAGTTGTGGAATGTGATTAAATTGAGTACTGAGGATACAGTCCAAATTACTATCCGAGAGGCCAAAGATATCTTAGCTAAACAATCTGTAGAAGATTTTGTGAAGTTTCTTGAGACCAGAACTATTGAACTAGAAAAAACGGATCAAATGCTGGAATCAGTCATTTTGTGGCACTTTTTTGAGGATACAATGGAAAAATTCGAGGAAGAAGATTATCTTGCATATGCTTATAGCAAATTGATAAGTAGATATCTACTTTTAGCTGATTTAAGCAAGGCAAAAGAAATTTATGAAAAATCCATCAAGAAGGATCTTAGTAGCTTTCATCTAGATACTGTTAGGACTATCTACGAAAGAAGAACTGAGACTAGAACAGACAAAGAGATAGTTGAAATTGGTAAAAAGGATATTTTTGGGGATTTCACTACTACAGTAACTTCTCCAAACGTGCTCTTTGAAAACAATGCTCAAGTAAGGAATTTTATTCTTAACGATCTACCAGAAGGATCTTACTCAATAACTATTTTCAATCATAAATTGGAGAATACTGAAGAACTTAGAATGACTACTGAGACCCTCGAAGAATACGAAGTGATTTCCGTTAAAGAAATAGTGAGGATTGAATAAAATGGTTGAAAGGAAACCAATATGGGGATCATCAAGGTATTTCATTGAAATAGAACCAGACACTAATCTTTTTAGTACAGCAATGAGTGGTTTGGTATCGTTTTATGATACAAGGGATTTAATAAATGAAAAAGAATGCACTAATCTTCAGGAACTGGTTAGAACAGTATATGATTTTTGGGTAACAATTCTAGCTCCTCATGAAACAAGAGTTGCAAGATGGATTGAAGAGTATTTTGAGAATATGGGTATCAAAAGTGATTATTCTCTATTATTACGATTGATAAGATCAGAAGAAATGATTATAGAGCAAATAGAGGAAATAATACTTGAAACTCTGAAAATACCAACTGATCATCTATCTGATCTTCTGGAAATTGATGAAAATACTGCAATAATTGGTAGATTAATTAAGCTTCAGCAGTTACCTGAAGACGAGTTGGTGATAAATGAACTAGTTCAAAGGGTTTTGGATCGACATCAAGCAGTAGTTCCAGCTAGAATTAAAGGAGTTCATCAATTCAATCTGGGGGATGAGAAGAAGAGTGTGGAGATAGAGAAAAACATCAATGTTGGAGATACTATTGGAAGCTTCTCAATAACTTCAACTATTATAAACAGATATGATGAACCCATAAAAGATATTGATGTAGTAGATCAAATACCTTACAGTTACAATGTGTTAATGGTAGAGTGTGATAATAAAGAAGCTAAGAAAGAACAATCTAAAGGTGAAGACTCTTTACTCATAAGATGGAAGCTTTCTGAGCTAGGTCCCAAAGAGAGAGTTAATATCACTTATTATGTCAAGCGAAGAATAAACAGAATAATATTAGAAATTGCAGAGAATGAGATTACTGTACTAAAAACTTTTGAAAATATTAATCCAGCAGATTTGGAATATAGAGCATACACAAAGTATGTAAATTCTCATGAAGACCAAATTAAAGAGCTATACATTGCGGATACTATCCCTCCTGAATTCAATATTCTTCGTACTATCCCTGAAGCAATTGCTCCACAAGGTATCATTGAGAGAGCAAAAATGAAAGGGATTACAGTAAGGTGGAAACACACTAATGTAAAGCCTAAGGAACTAATTGAGAAATCTTATCAGTTGGATTACTTCCCATATCTCTATAGGGGTAGGAAATTAGTAAAGGATAAAGACAACAGAGATATAATGAAATGTTTGAAAATAATTCAACCTTCAGCTAGAGGATCTGGATATAAGATTGTTTACGTCATCAGAGCATTAGAGCAGCTAGATGAAATGATATCCTTTACAGATAGAATACCTGTAAATCACGTATTAATGAACACTGAACCAGCTGAAGCTCAAATAATGGAAGAGACAATAGATGAGAATCAAAAATCTCTTACATGGGTTACAAATCCGCCAGAAAGAAATCAAGATATTACTGTAATATTAACAGTTTCAGGAGATACTCAACCATTATTTGAAACATTTACGGTACAGATAGGCGAAAAAACTGAAACTGAAATTCTTGAAAAAGAGACTAATGTAGAAAGAGAGCTCTTAGCATATAGTTTTGATCTACCATTCTGATTAAATCTCTTTTCTTTTATCTCATTATATTTATATGGGAGCTATATTTTTGTTACTTGATGACTGAGACTTATGATGTGATAGTTATAGGTGCAGGACCAGCAGGTATAAGCGCTGCTCTTTATTGTAAAAAAGAAGGTTTGAAAGTTTTATTAGTCGATAAGAAAGAAAAAGGGAAAATAGGTGACAAGGTCTGTGGGGAAGCTATATCAAAAAAAACTTCTCATCAAGTCTCAGAAAAATTAAACATAGAATCTCCACAAAAAAACGAAATCAATGCTGAAATTGAGGTCCTAGTTTTAAGAACATCTCTTCCAGTTGATCATATAATTTTGCCTGCTATAGGATATATGATTAATCGACATTTGTATGGACAAAGATTATTGGATGTTGCACTGCAAAGAGAGATTCCTTTACTATCTGAAACCAAAGTTCTTAGATCACTAGTTAAAGAAAACAAAGTTATTGGTGTTGTTGTAAGGAATAATAAAAATGAAGAAATTGAATTATATTCATCACTAATTATAGATTGTAGTGGAATTTTAGCTATTGTCAGAACTGGTCTTCCAAAGGATTTTGAACCTCTTTTGAATAAAAAATTAACTAAAGCTGATTATGCTTCTTGTTATAGAGAAATTATTGAACTAGAAGAAAATCATGATTTGAAAGGAAAGATTGTTCTTCAATACGAAGAAGATATACCTGAACCTGGATATATTTGGTTTTTTGCAGATGGAGAAAAGAAATTAAATTGTGGAACTGGTTTCATCAAAGAAGGAAAGCACAAGGATAAAGGAGTCAAATCAGTCTACTTCAAAGCAATGGAAAAATATTATCCAAAAGGTACATACAAAACAATTGATGGGAGAGGAGGATGTGTTCCAATCAGACCTCCACTATGGAATGCAGTGGCACCAGGTCTGATAATAGTAGGTGATGCTGCTTATCATACAGATCCACTAACAGCAGAAGGACATGGACCTGCAATGGTTGCGGGTTGCTTTGCTGGTGAGATTGCAACAACAGCAGTAAAAAAGAAGAGTTTTGAGACAGAAAATCTCTGGAAATACAATGAATTAGTTTTTTCTGATTTTGGATCAGATCATGCTAGAAGCAGAATATTAACCATAGCACTTGAAAAAATGGGACCTAAGAGACTCGAATTTCTATTGAAAAGGAGAGTAATAAAACAAGCAGATTTAACTTCAGAAGGGATATTAAAAAAACGTACTATCCTTTCATATTTAGGAATTGCATTGCGTTGCTTTCCTCGATACAGCTTATTACTCCTTATGAAACGAGCAATTAGCATTAGTAAAAGTGTGAATGTACTTTGTAAGAATTATCCACAATCACCTAAGAATTTTCCAGAATGGAGAGATGAAATGGAAAAGTTGTATCAACAAATATAGTTTCAATTTTATCTCGAAAAACAACTAATATATATAACAAATCTTTGATTTCTAATGCTAGAAGTATTATTTGAAACTAGGTGGTAATGAAATTGACTCAAGAATTTGACCTAGGTGATGACACCGAAGAGATTATTGGTCGAGGAACATGGATTGATAAAATAGCTCTAGATGTAATCGAAAGGAAAGATAATCTCAAAGGAGATCACCCAGCTATTATTAGAACTGAAAGTGGTTTAGGGGCATCTGGCTTTCCACATATTGGATCTTTTGCTGATGCTTCTAGAGGATATGCATTCAAACTAGCTATTGAAGAACAAGGAAGAGAATCAGAATTTATTCCATTTGCAGACGATATGGATGGTCTAAGAAAAGTTCCTGCAGGAACACCTCCTGAATTGGAAGAACATCTGGGAAAACCAGTAAGAACAATTCCAGATCCTTGGGGATGCCATAAGAGTTATGGAGAGCATATGTCTTCTTTGCTACTTGAATCTTTAGAATTTGTAGGTATTGAATTTAATCCTCAATCAGCATACAAGCTCTACACATCTGGTAAATTGGCACCACAAGTTAAGAAAATATTGTCCAATGCTAAACTTGCAGGCGAGATTATCAAAGAAACAACAGATCAAGACAAGTATCTTGAAGTTTTACCTTATAATCCAATATGTGAAAATTGTGGCAAAATCTACACTACACAGGCAATCAATTTTGATGAAAAGAAAGGATTAGTGGAATATATCTGTGGAGGAGAAGAAATTGGTGGTAGAAAACATGAAGGTTGTAACCACAGAGGTTGGTCTGATATATCTAAAGGTGAAGGAAAATTAACATGGAAAGTAGAATTCGCTGCAAGATGGGATTTTTTGCAAATCGATTTTGAAGCTTTTGGAAAAGATATCTTTGAATCAGTTACAAGTAACGACAGGGTTTGTAAGGAGATTCTCGGATATGAACCACCTGCACATGCACGTTATGAATTGTTCAATGATAAAGGAGGTTCAAAAATATCCAAATCTAAAGGAAATGTTTTTACACCACAGGATTGGTTAAAATATGGTTCAGCTCAGTCACTAGCATTATTAACATACAAAAGAATGACTGGTAGCAGAAATTTAGCAATCGATGATATACCAATATACATGAAAGAAATGGATTATCTAGAAGATGTTTATTTCAATAAAATCAAAGAAAGCAATCCTGCTCGAAAGAGGAAATTAACTGGTCTATATGAATACTGCTGGCATCTTAAACCACCAGAGAATCCATTGTTGCATGTTCCTTATAATTTACTGGTAAATCTAGTTGCTGTTGCTCCTGAGAAATCTCGAGAAGAATTTCTAGAATCTAGATTGATTGAATATGGGTATCTTAGAGACGGTGCAAAGCTTAGTGATATTAAAGATAGATGTGATTATGCTACAAATTGGGTTCATGAGTTCAAGAGTGTTGAAGATATTACAATAGAGCTTACAAATGAGCAAAAAGTGGCAATTAGAGCTCTGACAAAATCTCTCAAAGGACTAGAAGAAGCTGATGCAATTCAAAATGCAATCTTTGAAACAGCAAAAAGCAACAACATTAAACCAAGAGATTTCTTTAAATTATTGTATCAAATGTTACTTAATACTGATCGGGGACCAAAACTAGGACCTTATATCCATACAATTGGAGTAAATCACATAATAAAAATTTTAGACAAGAGCCTAAAATAAAAGAAACTGATTGGTTTTATCATCAATTCTTTCTCTGAATTTTTGAATATAGAAATCTATCATACTGATTCAGCATGGTTTTCTTACAGTTGGTGGAAAAAAAGCAATTGAGAGTTATTATTCGTTGAAAAGAAAAAAAAGAAGAGAAATGGATTTCTAGGAATCAAGTTCTTTTTCTTCTGAAGTTGGGTCAACAACAAAGAAGGGAGCGAATTCTGGATTTCTCTTCAATAGTTCCAATACTCTAGTTCCTAAATCGGTAACTGACCATCCCCTTTCCTCTTGTTTTATCAGGCCGAGTTGTGTCAAAGATTTTGAATGCTTACCTGTTTTAACATGAGATCGAATTGTGTCCAAACCGATTTTCAGCTTCTTCGAAAGCTTCTTGTATCCAATA
>JAGLTB010000071.1 GCA_023270155.1 Candidatus Heimdallarchaeota archaeon
TAAATCATGATGGTAAACAAAGTTTGTTTCAGTGTATTCGATGACACAGTAGGGACAAAAGCGATTTATTTTGATAATCTATCTGAAGAAGAATCTCAGAAGATATCTATTCGTATGCTTATGGGAGCTGCAGCTACAGACATTTTAAGAGAAGCAAGTGCGGTTATGCCGCTTCATGACATAGGTGGAGTTTCTTACTCTTTCTTCTTTGGCGTTCCTTGTAAAAGTAAGAGGTCTCCCATTACAATGGCATGCTTAACCTTTATTATTCCAGAAGAATTACAATCACAATTATACATGAAAGTACCAGTTTTCAATTATCATAGTTCAAACACAGCAAAACAAATCTCAGGTCTACTCTTGTATGAGCCAGGCTATCAAATGGATGAATCACTTAAGACAAGAATATTCAACTGGGCAACAAATCTCAATTCCATATTAGAAAGTAAACAAGATGTAGCTAGTGCTCAGACAATAGAAATTGTAAGATCTGCTGCATCACCTTATTTCTTCATGAGATTAATCAACAAAGGGCAAGATAGAGTGGTTCATGCATTACTGAATGGTAAACCAGTAATTGTTATGTGCTCTAAAGAGATGGTTAAACCATTTTTATCTTCTCTCCAATCTTTTCAACCCAGAAGAGAATTACTAGTATCTCTATTCCCACCTGAATATGTATCACCAGATCAGTTTGATGTCTTATTCGCAACTCCAGAACTTCTATCAAATTATCCAGCTAACGTAATTTGTGATTTAACCGTTGGTTCAGCAAAAGGAGGAGAAGAGAGTGAATTCTCAAAGAGTATTCTCCAAAAACTACAAACTGATGCAGAAGGTGGTGTGTATACTCACAAAGACCTTATTGATTCAACAATTAGAAAACTAGAGGAAGAAGTTGTGAAAATCATACGATATTCAGGCACGAGTATAATTTCACAGTATTATGCTTTAACTACTAATCCTAAACAACAATTTGCAGAACTGGAAGAAACTGAAGTAGATATGGCCTTCCAAATTGCTTATACCAGGTATCCAGAATATGCGAGTAGTATTGATAAATTATATCAAGAGATAACAGGAAAGAAACGAAGATTTAACATCTGAAATTATCAAAGATTAAATAATTATTCTCGCTTTGATTTTTTCACTATACATTTTTATTTATGGGATATATTATTGAAAATATGAATATTGATTCCATTGTTGAAAAACTCGAAACTGTAGATCACAGCATAGTTTCAGTTATAGGAGCAGGAATTTCCAAAGCTTCTGGAATGCCAACTTTTCGTGGTGATGATGGATTATGGAATCAATATAGAGCAGAAGATTTAGCTACTCCCTATGCATTTGCTAGAGATCCAAAGCTCGTATGGGAATGGTATAGAGCAAGAATGAGAATTTTACTCCAAGCTAAACCAAACCCTGCCCACTTTGCTTTAGCAAATCTAGAGAAAGCTAATCTTACTACTGGAGTCATTACTCAAAATGTTGATGGTCTACATGAAATTGCTGGCATAAGAAATTATGTTGAAATTCACGGGAGAATTAGATATGCCAGATGCACTGTTTGTTCTCATATTGAAAGATGGGATAAACTTGCATTAGCTCAAAAAGACATAGAACCACCTGTATGTCCTGAATGCAAGGAAAATTTACTTAGACCAGATGTTGTTTGGTTTGGAGAGACATTAGAAAGTAATAACTGGAGCTTAGCTCTTGATTGGACTTTGCAAGCACAGACATTGTTAGTTATCGGAACTTCAGGAATTGTGCACCCTGTTGCTTCTTTACCTTATCTAGCAAAACGTAATGAATCTTTTATTATTGAATTCAATATAGAAGAAACCCCTATATCTGATATAAGTGACTTTTCTATTTATGGCCCGTGTGAAAAAACTTTACCTGAATTCGCAGATAAGATTATTCAGAAAGTTGGAAGAAGTGATGAAAGTGACTAGTAATAAAAAGAGAGTGATAATTCAAGTGTATGGTATGGTTCAGGGAGTTTTTTTTAGAGCTAGCACTTGTGATTTCGCTCAAAAAATTGGTCTAAGGGGAACTGTTAGAAATGTGAGAGATGGTTCAGTTGAAATTGTTGCAGAGGGTGAGGAAGAGGATTTGAATAAACTGATTACTTTTGCAAAAACAGGACCACCTTCTGCTAAAGTTTACAATATAAATGTAAGTTGGGAAGATTCAAAGGATGATCTACCATACTTCAGAGTAACTTATTAGCTAAAACTTAAGATTAAAAAAGGGAAAATTATTACTCAAAAGAGAGAGGAATTGCTATGACAGAAGACGTTGAGAAAAAAGTACGAGCAAAAATCATAGAATTGGGTTTAGAGGATACAGAATTAATACATTTTGGATCTATTGCCGAATTACCAACTCAATTTGGTGAATTTAAAATTATCGGTGTTCTTAGCTTAAGGGATATGAAGGAACATACTGTGATTTATCGAGGAAATCCATTTGAAAGAGAAAATATTCCAGTTAGAATTCACTCAGAATGCTTAACAGGTGATGCTTTTACATCTTTAAGATGTGATTGTAGAGAACAATTAGAATATGCATTAAACATTTTATCAAAAGAAGAAGATGGGATTTTAATTTATTTAAGACAAGAAGGGAGAGGAATAGGGTTGTTTAACAAACTAAAAACATATTCTCTGCAAGAGATGGGATATGATACAAATGAAGCAAATGAATTGCTTGGTTTCAAAGCTGATGAGAGGTCCTATTTGGTAGCAGTAGATATTCTAAAATCTTTGAAAGTTAAATCTGTAAAATTAATAACTAACAATCCAGCCAAAGTTGCTGGACTTTGCGAAAGCGGAGTTAATGTTACAGATAGAATCCCTGTTGCAATCACACCAAATGTATACAATAAAAAATACTTAGATACTAAAGCTGAAGATGGTCATCTAATGGGATCAGGTTCGTTGTATTGCCAAGATGATGAAGAATAAAATCAAACTATTCTTCATCTAGTTTTTGGGCAACATCGTCTTCTTTAGTTTCTTCAGTCTCTTCAATTGGTTTTGAAAGAAGTTTTTCTAACTGCTCTTTATCTTCATCAGATAGAGCACTCATAGCTTCTTGACTCTGTTGCATAATATTCATCAAAATAATATTGTAAAGCACAGGTAAGAGAGCACTTGATGATGAGAGAGCTGAAAATTGTTCTCTAGCTACGTTTCTAGCTGATTCCAGAGATTCAGCTGTCATTGTCCCATTCCCCAACCCAGGAGATTCTGAATCTATAAGATAGAAAGCTTCTCCATTAAAAGCTAGGGGGTAAGATGCACAGTGTAAAGGCATAGAAGAGTACAAGTTACATATCTTATTCCCATAGTCATAGAGAGGACAACCGGAGGGATTCGGATCTTCTCCTTCAACCGGAGGTTTTTGCAAAACTAGACGGACATATGCTGGGGGAGCTACTCGAACTTGAAGAAATGGTAATATATATTGAATGCTTCCATCGATTAGCCATCTTTGTATATCTTCTATGTAGATGGGAATCTCTTGCCATTTTTCACAACAAGAACCACACTTTGTGCAGTTGTGAACATATTTTTTCTTTTCTTTCTTTGTCTCTACCTCAGATTCTTCTTGAGATTCTTCTTGA
>JAGLTB010000072.1 GCA_023270155.1 Candidatus Heimdallarchaeota archaeon
TTGAGGCTCTTCTTGAGATTCTTCTGGATTGTTACTCATAAAATCACTAACAGTGCTTGAAAAAAAAATAAATTAAGTTTTTCCATTGTATAAAAAAATAAGAAAGAGATTAATCCCCATATATTTCTCGTTTGATAGTTTCAAAAATACCATCAATGGAATCGTCCATTTCTTCTGATTTTTCAATAGCGGAGATAGCTTCCCAATAATGCCCACTGTTTGGGTATCTTTCCTTAAGATGGTTCCAAGCAGTTTGATAATTCTCTCGAAGAATTTGATCTGCTTTACCTTTACTAAAGTCCATTAAATCTACTTTGTTAACAACTAGAAAGAAAATTGCTTTGACTTTTCTAGCTTTCCTCTCCGCTCTCACTACATCATCATCCAAAGTCATAAGAAAATAGTTAGAGACTTGAGTTAAAGCGTCGATTTGTACTTTTGCATCTTGTGTTGGATCTATCATGAATATTATTCCATTTGTATCATAATCAGCAAGAGCTTTTTTCCAGTAAGGCCATAAGCTCATATCCCCAGGGCAATCTATTGCGCGAACTCTGTAGCTTCGGTATCTTTCTATACTAAACGCGGATTTGAAAGATTGACTTTTTAATCTAATAGATTTTTGATGAACCTCAATGCTAGTAGTAGGACTGATATCTTCTATATTTTCTCCTTTTAAACGGCGAATAAGAGTTGATTTTCCAACACCTGTATTCCCAAGAACTGTCACACTTAAATCTCGAGTTAACATACTCAACAGCTAATATATTTCCGACCTTTCTTTTTAATTTTTCTTCAACGGAAAAGAGTTCAGATAATAATTTTCGAAAAATCTTGTATATATGACAGTTTTTTTTGGAAAAAGTAGCTTATTATGTAGTAATTTTCATTCGCTTTTTTATTAGTAAACGATTAATATTATAATTGTATACAAAAATAAAAGTTTATATAATTAAACACTTGTCCGCGCTCAACACCAGATAGTGGTAATTTTTAATGAAATCGTCACTAGATAGACGAAGAAAAAAACCGGAATGGCCTGCTTTTATTGACATTAGTAAATATAAAGGTAAAGCCCCCCAGGTTTTCTTAATTAAAGAAAGATGCAAAGAGTGTGAGTGGTGTATTATTCATTGCCCTGAAGAGATTCTTGAGAAGTCAGATGAAATTAACTTAAAGGGTTATCATCCACCCAAACTTATTGATGGCAAAACATTCGATGATTGTGTTGAATGTCACTTTTGTGAATTGATTTGCCCAGAATTTTCAATTTATGTTGTAGTTCCTGAAGAAAAAGAAGGAGAGGTTGAAGAAAATGAGTGATGACAATTCTGATCAACTTGAAGTTTTGACAGGTAAACACTACGTAACTGGTAACCTTGCTGTAGCAGAAGGATCTCTTGCAGTCGGATGTAAGTATTTTGGGGGATATCCTATCACTCCAAGTTCTGAAATTGCTGAACATATGGCAATGAGATTACCCCAAGTGAATGGACATTTCGTTCAGTTTGAGGATGAGATAGCATCCATAGCAAGTATTCTTGGTGCATCATGGGGAGGAGCAAAAAGTATGACAGCAACATCTGGACCAGGTTATTCATTGATGGTGGAAAATATAGGCTTAGGGATGATGACTGAAACCCCTTGTGTCATAGTGAATGTTCAAAGAGGAGGTCCTTCAACAGGATTACCAACCCTAGTTGGGCAACAGGATGTCATGCAAACAAAATGGGGATCACATGGTGATTTTGAACCTATTGCAATATCACCCAGCACAGTCCAAGAGTGTTTTGATCAAGCGATTACCTGTTTCAACCTTTCGGAAAAATATCGATTACCTGTAACATTTCTTTTGGATGAAGTAATAGGGCATATGAGTGAAAGGCTTGTAATTCCAACCAAAGATAAAATTAAGATTATTTCAAGAAAAAAACCAGATGTTCCACCAGAGGAGTATTTACCATATAAAGCAGGAAAAGATTTAGTACCTCCTATGGCTCTAGCTGGAGAGGGGTACAATGTAATGATGACAGGACTAACACATGATGAAAGAGGTTATCCTGATATATCTGCTGAAGCTCAAGAAATAAATGTCAGAAGAATCAATGATAAAATCCGAAAAAACAAAAAGAAAATAATTCAATTAGAGGAGTATATGCTTGACGACGCTGAAATAGCATTAGTTTCGTTCGGAACAACTGCAAGATCAGCAAAGGGTGCAGTAAACAGAGCAAGAGAGAAGGGAATTAAAGTAGGATTATTACGATTGATTACAATTTGGCCATTTCCAGATGAAAGAATTCAATTGCTTGCAGATCAAGTAAAGAAAATACTTGTCCCAGAAATCAATTATGGTCAAGTGTGTAAAGAAGTTGAAAGAACAGTTCATGGAAAAACTGATGTTAAAGGAATTTTCAAGTTAGGTGGAGCAATACATTCTCCAGAGGAAATACTAAAAGAAATAGAGAGGGGTACAAAATGACAGAAGAAAATATAGATTTAATCGAATCTCATGAACATCCATTGGATGGATATTTAAGAAATGGAAGAATTCCACATATTTTTTGTCCAGGATGCAGCCTAGGATCTATTATGACAGTTATAGTAGATTCAATATTAGCTGCTGGATTTGATCCAAAGAAAGTTGCTGTAGTTTCAGGTATTGGATGCACAGGTAGAATAGCAGGATATCTTAACTTTGACAGTTTTCACACAACTCATGGAAGAGCAATACCATTTGCAATAGGATTAAGTGTAACTGATCCTGAAAGAAAAGTGATTGTAGTCTCTGGAGATGGAGATCTCTTTGCTATAGGCGGTAATCACATGATTCACAGCGCACGTCGTAACGCCGACATTACAGTTATTTGTGTTAACAATTTTAATTATGGTATGACTGGTGGTCAAGCGGGTCCTACATCATATAAGGGGCAATTTCAGTCTACTGCTCCTTATGGAAGTGTTGAAGAGCCATTTAATTTACCAGATTTGGCAGCCTCATGTGGAGCTGTATATGTTGCCAGGTGGACCGCTTTAGATGTAAGAAGAATGAAAGATTCCGTTGTAGAAGCTCTATTAAAGAAAGGATTTTCATTTGTTGAGGTTCTAGGTAGTTGTCCAACAACTTATGGACGTCGTAATCAGTTAGCCGAAGGAAAGATGATACTTGAACACTTTAAAGAACACACTGAATTACAACATGGAGCTGACACACGAGAAGTAGGTATTAGTAAAGATGGTCCAATGATTGTTGGAAAATTTGTAGACATTGAAGGAAGACCGACATTAACTGATCATCTTTTAAGTCTCCAAGAAAAAGGGAGAGCTTCAATTAGTAAGAAGTGATAATTATGGCTAGAACAGAAGTTCGTTTCGCAGGATTTGGGGGTCAAGGTATAGGTCTTATGGGGAGGTTAGTAGGTGAAGCTGTTGCTTTGTATGAAAAAGGGAAGAACTCGGTTATGACACAGAGCTATGGTCCAGAAAGCCGAGGTGGTGCCAGTAGCGCAGATGTCGTAATTGATACTGGAGAGATTGATTTTCCAAAGGCAACAGAATTAGATTATTTTGTAGTATTATCTGAAGAAGCATATCACAAATATATTCCTAAACTCAAGAAGGGTGGAATTCTATTTGTTGAACAGGATCTAGTAACTTTGGATGATAGTGCAAATAAAGCCAAACATGTTTTTAAAATCCCTGCAACCAAAATTGCAGAATCTCTTGGTAGTAAAATCTTTGCTAATATAGCAATGTTAGGATATGTATGTGAAAATTCAAAAGACATTGTATCTGAAGAAGCTCTTGTTAAGGTTATGAAGCAAAAGATTAAAGCTAGGTATGTTGAGAAAAATCTTGTTGCATTTCAGAAAGGAAAAGAATACAAGCAAGAAGGATAAAACCATGAGTAAAGTAGGGGTATTCGTATGCCACTGTGGGAGAAATATTGCTCACACTGTTGATATTAAGAAAGTCTTAGAGACTATCAAAGACTATGAAGATGTGGTACATGTAGAAGATAATATGTACATGTGCTCTGAACCAGGTCAAGCCGTCATAAAGGAAGCAATCAAGAAACACGATTTAGATCGAGTAGTTGTTGCAGCTTGTAGCAAAGATATGCATGAGGACACATTCAGAATTGTTACTAAAGAAGCTGGTTTGAATCAATATCTTACAGAAATGGCGAACATTCGAGAACAGTGTTCTTGGGTCCATGAAGATAAGAAAGAATCTACTGAAAAAGCAATCAAGATAATTGGATCAACAATTGAAAGGGTAAAAAGAAATCAAGCATTGGAACCTTATCATATTCCTGTAACCAGGAAAGCTCTAGTTATCGGAGGAGGAATAGCTGGAATACAAGCAGCTTTAGATATTGCAGATGCTGGATATCAAGTTACACTGGTTGAGAAGGATTCAACAATTGGAGGAAAAATGGCTCAACTTGCAGAAACTTTCCCAACTTTGGATTGTTCTCAATGTATATTGACACCAAAAATGGTAGCAGTAGGTCGTCATCCAAATATTCGATTGCTAACTAACAGTGAAGTAGAAAATGTTGACGGCTATGTTGGAAGTTTCAAAGTAAAAATTAAGAAAAAACCTCGTTATGTAATTGAAGAGAAGTGTACAATTTGTGATGATTGTGTTCATGTGTGTCCAGTTATAGTTCATGATGAATATAATGCAGGATTGTCTCCACGTAAAGCCATCTATATTGCATTTCCTCAAGCTGTTCCAGCTACATACATTATAGATCCAAATACATGTCTTGGAATCGACCCACTGATTTGTGCTAAATGCAAAGAAGTCTGTGATCCTAAAGCAATTGATTTTGATATGCATCCAGAAATTCTTGATGAAGAATTTGGAGCGATTGTTGTTGCTACAGGTTTTTCAGCTTATCCTTATGAAGAAATAGGAGAATATGGATATGGAAACATCCATAATGTTATCTCCGGTTTGGAATTTGAGAGATTACTTTCTGCAAATGGACCTACTCAAGGTGTGATTCGAAGACCTTCTGATGGGAGTATTCCAAAAACTGTTGTTTTTATTCACTGTGCAGGTTCTCGAGATCCAGCAAAACATTTACCATATTGTTCGAAAATTTGCTGTATGTATGCAACCAAACATGCTCTACAATATAAACATCTGGTTCATGATGGTGTTGCATTAAATTTCTATATTGATGTAAGAACTGCAGGGAAAGATTATGAGGAGTTCTACAAACGTGCAACTGAGGAAGAGAGTGTTATTTATGTTAGAGGGAAAGTATCTGAAGTAATTCAAGATGGAGAAAAATTGTTGATTAGAGGAGTAAACACACTTACTTCTGAATCAATAGAATTACATGCAGATATGGTTGTTCTAGCAACAGGATTACTACCTAGTAAAGGAACACAAGAAATTTCCAGTATTTTGAAGCTTTCTTGTGATAGTAAAGGATTTGTAAAAGAAGCGCATCCAAAACTCAAACCAGTTGAAACAGCTATTTCAGGAGTTTTTGTAGCAGGTACAGCATCAGGTCCCAAAGATATTCCTGAAACTGTAGCACAAGCTTCAGGAGCAGCTGCTAAAGCTCAAATTATACTATCTTCTGATTTCTTGGAAAGAGATCCGGTTATAGCAGAAATAGACGATCTTACTTGTGGAATATGTCATACCTGTATTCATGTTTGCCCATATGGGGCTATTAGCTATGATGAAGGTCAGAACAAAGTACTTGTAAATGAAGCACTCTGTGAAGGATGCGGGAGCTGTGCTGCAGCTTGTCCTTCAGGAAGTATTGAATTGAGAAATTCAACATATGAGAGCATAAGTGCAAGTATAAAGGCACTTTTGAAGGCGTGATAAAATGAGTAAAACATCACAAGTAACTGAATTAAACTCAAATCCTAATGTTGTGTTATTTTTGTGCCGATGGTGTTCCGGAAAAGGCGCAGATTTAGCAGGCACTTCCAGATTACATTATCCCACAAATGTTCTACCTATTATGGTTAATTGCTCAAGTAGGATAGATCCTCAACATGTTGTGGAAGCTTTTCTAGAAGGAGCAGATGGAGTGCTTATAACAGGGTGTCATTTTGGAGATTGTCATTACAAAACAGGAAATTACAAAACATTCAGACGGATGTCTTTACTCTCAAGACTTTTAAAACAAGTTGGCGTAAATCCAAAGAGATTTAGGATTACATGGATTTCAGCTACTGAAGGATCTAAATTTGCTAAGATTACAACCGAGATGGTTGAGGATTTAAAGAAACTTCCTCCCTATGGAAAGAATGGTAAAGGAGGGGAATCATAATGAAGAAAATCAATCTAGCGATAGCTCTTGGAGCAACATGTGCAGGTTGCGATGTAGCAATCCTTGATTTGAATGAAAAGATTCTTGAGGTTTTTGATCTTGTTGAATTCAAATTCTGGCCAACAGCTATGGATTTCAAGTTAGATGATTTGGAGAAGTTGAAAGATAAAGAAGTGGATGTTGGAATTTATCATGGGGCAATAAGAACAACCGAAGATGTAAAAATCGCAAAAATTTTACGCCAAAAATCCAAAGTTGTTGTGGCATTTGGTGCTTGTGCTAATTTCGGTGGAATTCCAAGCTTAGCAAATATGCCCTATGAACAAAATATGTTTGATCTTGTGTACAAAGATGTACCTTCAATGGATAATCCAGAAAACACTGTTCCCCTTACATCTGTAAAAATAGATGATGTTGAGCTAACATTACCAGGAATATTAGAAAATGCTGATGCCTTGGAAGAAATAATAGATGTCGATTATTTTGTTCCTGGATGTCCTCCTATGGTACCTTTGATTGAGCAGGTTATTGAAGTATTGAAGGTATTTGCTAAAAAAGGAGAGCTTCCTCCAAAAGGTGCAGTAATTGCTGGAACCAAAACTTTGTGCGACGAATGTGGTAGAACCAAACCCGAAAAGATTTCATTCAAAGAGTTCATTTCACCACAAGAAGTTGAAGAAATGGACCCAGATTTATGTTTGCTACCTCAAGGAATTATTTGTTTAGGACCAGCAACTAGAGCTGGATGTGATGGTCTATGTACCAAAATGAATGTTGGTTGTAGAGGATGTTTGGGTCCAACAGATAAGGTCAAAGATCATGGATTAAAGATGATTTCAGCTATAACATCTCTCCTTGAAGTTGATGAAGAGGAAGAAATGACTGAAGAACAATTAGATAAAATTGTGGAAAAAATCCCAGATCCATTAGGAACTTTTTATCGATTTACGTATGGTAAATCATTAATCTATAAACTTCATTCAGAGGAGAAGGTAATATGAGCAGTAAAGTAGTAACAATAGATCCTGTAACAAGATTAGAAGGATTAGCAAAAATATCCATAGTTCTTAATGATGAAGGTAATGTAAAAGATGCTTATTATCAGGTTGTAGAACTTCGAGGTTTTGAACGATTTGTTCTGGGAAGACCCATAGAAGAAGTACTAAGAATAACACCTAGAATTTGTGGTGTATGCCCGGTACCTCATCATTTAGCTCCAGCTAAAGCTGCGGATCAGATTTATGGAGTTGATCCACCAAGAACTGCAAAGTTGTTAAGAGAGATGCTTGCTCTTGGGCACAATGTTCATAGTCACATTCTTCATTTTTACGCATTTGCACTTCCTGATTTTGTTCTGGGTGAAAAAACAAAACCTGGAACTCACAATATATTGGGTATCTATCAAGCATTTCCAGATGTTGCAAAAGAAGCGATTAAAGTACGAGGATATGCACAGAAAATCCAAGCAATGATAGGAGGAAAAGCTACTCATCCAGTAACAGTTATACCTGGTGGAGTAAGTAAAAGTTTGACTAAAGAGCAAGCAGAACAAATTCTACAGATGAGTAAAGAAATAGTAGAATTTGGAAAGTTAAGTTTACAAGTATTCAATGATCTAGTGGTTAAAAACAAAGATTTGATGGCCTTTATTAATCTCGATGCCTATAAGATGGAAAGCTATTACAAATCAGTCGTAGGACCTGATAATGAATTAGATTTCTATCCGTCAGACACAATAAAAATTATTGATAGTAAAGGAAAACAAGTAGCAAAATATGAAGCAAAAGATTATCTAGATCATTTAGCAGAACATGTAGAACCTTGGTCCTATCTGAAATTCCCATATCTCAAGAAAATAGGATGGAAAGGTTTGGAAGCCAATCCCGACAGTGGATTGTATAGAGTGAATTCATTAGCAAGATTAAACGTTGTAGATAAAATAAAAACTCCTTTAGCACAAGAAGCGTTTGAAGAAATGTTCCAAGTGCTAGGAGGTAAACCAGCACATCACACACTTGGGTTTAATTGGGCAAGATTAGTAGAGCTTCTCTATTGTGGAGAAAGAATGATAGAAATAGCAGAAGAACCTGAATTTTACTCAGAAAATTGTAGAACCAAAGTAGATAAAAGGGCATTTACTGGTGAGGGCGTAGGAGTTATCGAAGCACCTCGTGGAACACTATATCACCATTATCAGACAGACGATAATGCAAGAGTGAGAAAAGCTAATATTATAGTAGCGACAACCAATAACAATGCGGCTATTTGTTTAAGTGTAAAACAAGCAGCGCAAGAAATGATAAAACTAGGACAATACAATGATGATGGTCTAAATAAAATTGAGATGGCTTTCAGGGCTTATGATCCCTGTTTGGCTTGTGCAACCCATTCTTTGCCAGGACAAATGCCAATATCAGTTGAGATTTATGATCATAAAAAACATTTAATCAAAGTCTTAAATAGAAAAAAATAGGAGAACGAAATGGAAGATTTCGAGCCTAAAATTATTGGTTTCCTTTGCAAATGGTGCGCTTATTCTGGAGCTGATTTAGCAGGAACAAGTAGAATACAGTATCCACCAAATATCAGAATTATTCGTGTTATGTGTTCTGGTAGAGTTAATCCTATGTTTGTTGTTAATGCCCT
>JAGLTB010000073.1 GCA_023270155.1 Candidatus Heimdallarchaeota archaeon
CAAATATTCTTTTAGTATCTCAACAAGTGTTTTAATTTCTGTTCTGAATTTTTCCCGTCTAGAACGAAGAACACCTTGGGATATTGGAGTATGAGCAACATAATCTGAAACTGCTTTTCTTCTACGCAAAAACAGCATAATAAGCAAAATGCCAACCAATACTGCTATTATCGCAGGGATCACTTGAGCAGGAATAAATGGTTTTCCGGTTGTATCTATCCCACCATCTGGTTGACTAAATGTACCTGTTGGAAAACTAGGTCCAGTTGGTTCGGTTGGATTTGTTGGTTGAGTTGGGGGGGTTGTTCCTGTATTAGTTGTAACCAAAGTAGTATCAGAAACTTCATCTAAACCAACATAATCTTCTTGTATACTATTAATTAGGACAAAAATAAGTATACATACTATAATTACTAGTGTCTTGAAATTAATATACTTCCAGATTCCTCTAGCCAACTTTTTCACCTTCCTTAGTTTCTTCTATTATTTTCTTACTTTGACTAAGAAATGCATATACTTTGCACAGTGTCCAATAATCAGTTACACAAATTTGAAATTTATGAGATGAGGTTAAATACCCAAGATAGGCACATTGGTTTTCTTCAAAGTAAGGACAGGTTTTAAGACGTGAAAGTCGTAAATTTCTCTTGATTCTTCTGTTTAAATAGACCAAAGACATGGTGCTGTATCGAGCATCTTCCTTTTTTTCTGGAGGTGCTAAATCGAAGATCGTTTTCACTGTTAAGGGCATCTGTGGCATGATAAGATGAGAATAAGCTACCTTAGCTCCCTTCTTTGTAAATACGATATTAGTTAATAATTTCCCAATTAAGACTCCAATGTATCCTCCAATAGCACTAAAAATCATAAAAGTTACTCCGTATAGCATTACAAATGCAAAATAGACGAAGCTTGTGAGCACTGCTATTATAGCATTTGAGAAATACGTAAAAAGTAATTCTTGAGAAACATGAAGTAAAATGAAAAGAATGAGTATAATTATTGAAGAACTTAGTATCAAATCCCTAGCTTCATCTCTCCAGAAGATTCCCGAAATCACACCAGCTACAAAGAATGGTATGATAATTACTATGATATAATATGTGACAAAAGAAAGAGCAACGTCGTCACCAAGCATAGCACCTTCCATGAAAATCAAAGCAAATGGTAAAACTAGAATCTGATCGGGTGACCATATCAAATATGATATTTCACTCAATTCTGATATGAAATATACTATTATACCAAACAGAATTGATAGAGCATAACCTATAGCAAGGTATATTGAAGATCTAAGTACAAGAACACCGAAATACTCTCTTTTTCCCCTATTCTTAAGATGAGGAAAGAAGAGTTTGTATAACAAATATCTATAACTTATTTTAAATGGGGGATCTTCTTTTGGTTTGTCAGGTTGGGGTGGTATATACTCTTGTCTCTCCATTTAATCACCTATATTATAATTAATCTAGCCCCCTTTATTATTTTCAACAGATAAAACACACTTGCTGTTATGATCAATAAAATACAAATTAATCCAATTAGCCCCATAACAATTTGTGCAACAGTGATTATCATGAGGAAAGCAAAAACAGAAAGATATAAACCCGTAATTATGATAGAGATGGCAGCGATAGAGATTAAGTTCATTGAACTAATCATTGATTTAACTTTATTGTCACTGTAAGCATACCAAATTATTGTTACTAAAAGCGATAGAATTATCCCTAATAGGAGGATAATATAACCCATTGAGGATAGAGAGCCTATAGTAAAAATTGTTTCTCTCAACGTAGCAAAGGCAAATATGAAACTGATAAACATCCCAGCTCCTAGAATTCTTGTAAGACCTACAGATAAGTTAACATAAAATGATGGAGAGGAAGATGTCATTTTAGTATAAAGTGTTGGAACTTCTGTACCACATGACCAACAGATTCTCGTATATGAGGGTAAAACTTGATTACAGTTATTACACTGTAGTTTAGGAAATGACCAGCAATTTATGCAAAAGTAGCCATTGAATGTTTTATTTTGACATTGCGAACACATAATCAAATCATGAGAATTTTGTAGAAGAGGGATGATTTTACGTTTTTTCGACAGATTTTTTGAGATTTCCTCCAAACCATAGTTTAATTCTACACAACTTCCTGAAGCATGCTCTGTATTGCACGATTCACATAATTTTGGTTTATATAACAATAGAAACATCACGAAAACAGCAAAAACACCAATTGAAGTGATTCCTATTGTTGTCAAAGTAGCAAATTGAGATGAAGGATCCAATTGAGAGATAGAATAATAATTCCACAAGCCATGGAGACAAGCAGCTAATAGTATGAATAAAGCAAATATGAAAACTTGGAGCCCTTTCCTCAAATTTCTCCTATTAATGAAAACAATTCCCAAACCTAAAGACGCTATCATTGTTGTAACACAATGAAGAGGATATACGCTCCTAGTATATATCAAGCTATTAACTATAGATTGAGATGAGACATTATCTGCTAATAAATTTGAATAGTGGAAAAACTGTTCAAAAAGATCAAACCAAATACCAAAGAATGCACCATAGAGGACAAAAGTTCTAAGAGAAGGAGTTAATCTAGTTTGAATACGTTTTTTCCCAGATATGAATTGAGTATAATTTCCTAACAGAATAATTATAGGAAAAATCTTTGCTGCTTCTTCCAGAATTGGTATAACAAAAACATAGAAATTAAATTGAACGTAGGGAATGGCATTAGTCACAATCCCAAACTGCTCCAAAAAGCTTGAAACAACTGAGGAAAAGATAAGTGCTTTATTATTTATTACAACAGCAAAATATGCAGTTAATGCACCCATAATTAATAGAAGAGTGAAGATTTTCTTTACTACAGTAAGCTCTAATTTTGTTGCAGTTATGGAAAAAAAAGTATAAACAACTGACAACCAAAGCACAAACAGCATTACAATGATCAGTACAATTATGATTGGAAAATAATTTGAATTAACAAAAATCTCAACATATGACAAAAGAAAATAAACAATCACTCCAAGAATACCTAGAAAAAGAATTTTCGCTAAACTAGAAAAACTTAGAATGTTTCTGTAAGATGATTCACTTGCTAGGATTATAGATGTTGGCTCTCTTTTTTCCTTATCTTGGGAAGATTGAATCATTTTTCACCACCCTAAAAGTATATATTCTATTTCTTTGGCTGAATAGTCATTTATTTTGTTTTCTTTATTTTATACACTTAAAATCATTGTGGGTAGCATGAAAATCAGGTAGAAAAATATGTTCTTGAGAAACCTACATTTTATAACCTAAAAAATGAGGATGAAAATAGAAAAAATTCTATTTATTATTCAATCAATGCAGCTTCTGTAATGTCACCAATTGCTTTGAATAGCCCTATAAAGAATATAATTAATCCTCCTGCTGTTGCTATTATCCATATATAGGGAGCTCCACCTAATACAATAAATCCTAAATTCAATCCTCCGCCAGGATCTAAACTTATAGCAATTATTGCGAGTATGGAGAGTATAACTACTAGTAACGGAATGATTCCTAAGAACAAAAACAGGATTGAGACTTTAAGCGCTTGAATAATACTTACCAAACATAAACCTCCAATCTACTATTAACAATCATTAGCTTTTAGATTCTTTTAAATGTTGTTTTAATGGCTTAGGGTAAAAAGCGATAAAAACTGCATCCTTAGACCAGATTCATCAGTCTGTTAACTTTTGCATCTTCTCTTTTATTTCCTCAATTCTAGCTTTAGATCCTGCCAGTTGATAATTCTGCAGTGCCTCGGAATAGTATGATAACGCAAGAGATGGTTTTTCATCTTCAACAAAAAGAGCGTTATAATATGCTAGATGTGCTTTAATAATAGGCTCATCCGATCCCTTTTCTTCTATTAGTTCCACAGCTTTCCTAAGATATAATTTTCTTCCAGAAATATTTCTTTCAGCAGCAGCTCGAGAAATATAAGATTTAGCTTTACAATCCAATTCTTCAGGTTTATTATCTAACCGTTGATAAGACATTGCTGCTCTTTCAAAATAGGAAGCTGCGTCTACAAATTTCTTTTCCAACATATGAGTTCTTGCAATAACTCGAAGAATTTTAGCTTGTTTTTCGAAAACTCTTTGGTATTCGGTTATCATTCCAAGCCTGTGATAAAAACCTCCTGATCTCCCCAAATAATTTGCAGCCTCTAATGCTTTATCATATTTGATAAAATCCAAGCCCAAAAACTCATAATATAGAGCTCGTGCCATATCCATCTGTTTTCTATTGCTATCGTCTTTTAAAATCTCAATAGCTTTTTCTGCACATTCAGCTGCATCTTTATATTGCTGCTTCTGAGCAGCTAAGCGAGCTTTTCCCAAATGTTCATTTGCTTTTTCCGCAAAAGATTTCTTTATTCCTTTGAACAAGAGAACACACCTTGTGCAGCATTCCAAGTCTTCAAACGTTGGAGTAATTGACTATTTGATATTGAAATTGGGTTTATAATAAGTTTGTTGATAGTTCTTATCTGAATAATCTTTTATCATCATCAAATTGCAATTCTTCAACATTACTTATTGTTGATCTTTGCTCAAAACCCTTTACTATTATAACGGGTGCCATTTCATCCGCTTGTCCCATTACAAGTTCGGCAGCTGAACATACTTCATCAGCTAGAGCTATTATTGTGGATTTCAATTCATAGCCAAAGATATCTTCTCTGCCTACTACATTATCTAGTACGGAAAAATTATAGCTCCCAATAGCTATATTAATTGCTCCTCTTCTTAATGCTCTTCCATGAGTATCTGAAACCAAGATTGAAATTTCCTTCTTATAATTTTCAGATAATATTTTACCGATTTTTTCAGCAGATTTATCTGAATCATCTGGTAATGTAATGGCACTATTTGGTTGTGCATTTGATTGATCTACTGCTGAATTTGCGCATATCCAACCATGTTTGGTCTTTGTGATAATAATATTGTTCTGCACCTTCAAAATCTTTGAAGCTTCATTCAGAATTAATTCAACTAGAGATGGATCTTTTCCTGTTTTTCTTGCTATGATTTCTGCAATAGGCGAAGGAGAAATTCCTGGGATAAAGAATTGTTTCCCTTCTGCCCTTGAAATAATAGTGTGAGCTATAACAAAAATATCACCGTCAACAATCTGAAGTTTAGCTTCTCCTATCGCATCAATAATCATTTGTGCAATATTATTCTTGATTTTAACAATCGGCATTTTAAGGGGAATTAGTTCAACTTTAGATATTTATCCCACCTCAGTATAAAGAAAGAAAAGAGAAGAATTAATCTTTTTCCATTCCAGGTAAGTATTCAGGTAAATACTCAGCGAGTCTTCTTTTGTTGTTTGTCAATTTTACTGCTGGAGCTAACACTTCAGCCCATCTTTCTTCTGGTATTTTTTCTAATTCAAGTAGATTTTCTTCAAGAGCTAGATTCAATAATTCTCTTCCAGCTTCAGTTCTAACAATTATTATGTTACTATTATCGTCGACTCCAACATTTCCAAGTGAAATGTCTGCAAGTTCAGCAGCAAAATCCTTGCAATATTTACAACCTTCTGCTTTTTCACCTGCACATTCCTTTATCTTAATATCTGAAACACCATCTGGTGTTTCGAAGAAGAACATCCCTCGGGCACAATCAGTCTTACTCAACGTTTCTGTATCTAGTCCTAACTTATTAGAGAGAATATCCCTAAAACCTACAGGATGATAAGAACTCATACAAAACAGCCCTATTCTGTACTTAACTCTGAAATCTGCTCCAAGGTTTTTCATTTCAATGATGTTCATTAGAGTTTCATTATGACAAGGAAGACCAACAACAGCAACTTTTTTCCTATGACTTAGCTTTATCGCAGGTAGTTTTATTAAAATAGGATTAAGTGTATACTTCGATCTTGCAGCTTTTCGTATTTCAAATTCTGACATAGCAATAGTTGGAAGAGGATTAAGAAGATCACCAAAATGTGATGTTACTAATGCGCTGTCAATATTTTTCTTATTCAGAGCATTAACTAATATAGTGGTTACAATACCCCCATTTTGAGCTCTTGAATGAATATCTTCAACAACCGATCTACCAACATATAACTCAAGAAAATCTCCAATACCTTCATCATAGTATTGGTGCTTTCTAATTCTTTGATCATATCTTAAACAGATATCCACACATGCTCCACAAGTTATGCAATCCCCAACTAATTTAGGAAGATAACGTTCAATTTGAATAACAAAAGCTGGACAAACCGCTTCACAACCTCCACATGTAACACAAAATCCCGGATCTATTATTTCGTTTTTTAATAGATTAAAATCATGTTTAATGCTATTACTAGCCGCTTTAATGTTATTATTAGTAGCAGTATTACTCATTTAAGCATAAAAAACCTATTACCTTAAAAAGAATAACGGAAACGACATTGGAAAATTGTACTGTTTTAATGAGTTTATTATTATATTAGAAAAAGAGGAAAAAGAGATAATTAGAGGTCCAGTTCTTCAAGATCTTCTAGAATATATCTCTCACTTTCTGAAGATTGAATTTGTTGAATTTCTAGTTCGCGTTCGGTAATGATTTCTCTTTCCAATCTATCAACTGCAACTGCTAAAGCACTGAAAACACCATAACCTTCAGAACGGGCAACATAGGTATTACCTTTATCTGTTGAAATTCTCAATCTTATTTGATATAGTATAGAACCTCTAAATTTCTTTTTGGGGACAGCCTTTGCGTGGATATATAGTTGTCCAGATGTACCAATTATACTCGCAAATTTCTTTACAAGATCTACTCCCATCTCAATAACTTGTTCCATATCAGTATCATCCACATCTCCAATTACTCGAACATAGTACCCTTCTTCTTGTGGTGGTTTGCTAACAGTTTCAAGTAAATCGGTTGTAGTAAGAATTCCAATAGGATGGTTTTCATTATCTATAACAACAAGAGCTTTATGGTCTGTTTTATAGAGCTTGCTTATTGTTTCTAAGACTAATTCATCTCCTTTGCAAACAACAACGTTCTTTGTCATGATTTCACGTACAGGTGAGGATAAAATGTCGATTTGAGCAGCAGCTCTATCACCTTTAGTTTGACCTGGTAACTTAGCAAGTAATAATTCAGAAACATCATGAGGACTCACTATCCCAATAAGTTTGTTTGATTCGTCAACTACTGGACTTCTAGAAATATTGTTGGTTCTTGAAATTGCAATCAACCTTGAGACTGGAGTATCAGGGTTAACACAGATTGGATTTTGAGTCATCGCCTCTTTGACTTTCTGACCCTTAAAAAGCTCAGCAGATAATCGAATCACATCAATGTCTTTAAACACACCAATGATCTTTCCACTTTCTTCAACAGGAGCAGATTGAATTTTAGTAGACAAAATTACATTAGCAACTATATCCAAGGACGTATTCTGACTCACAGTTGAAACCTTCTTCATGAGATTCGAAACTTTGGTATCAGCTTGTATTCTGGATTGCCTGGTTAGGTAGCGTTGAGTTAAATAACCTAGGAAAACCTCTCTTTCATCAAAAACTAAAATCTCTCGCTTTTTCTTAAGAACTTTAATAACTTTGGATAATTGTTCGTTAGCATTTACAGATTCAAAATCAGATAAAATAGATGAATATTCTTCACTCATACCTAGCACTCAAATTACAAATTTATAAGAATATTGATTAATTAAGAAAGAAGAGAGAATTTGTTAAAGAATATATTCTTCACGGAATTTCATGTGCTCATTACTAAATTGGTGAGAAAGACGACTAGCATGATAGAAGAGTTTGTCAACATTATGAGCAGATAAAGCAGAAGTTTCAATGTAATCGAATCGACGGAGACGAACATATTCGAGAATAGCATCCTTTTCAACTGAACGGGCATCAACAAGATCAAATTTGTTACCACAGATGACGATAGGAATATCAGGGCACTTACTGATGACCTCGTTAACCCAGATGTCGATATCGTCGAAGGAGTTTTGGTTAGTGATGTCGAAAATGATAATAGCGCAAGTGGCACCAGCATAATACTTGGGGCGAAGATAGGTAAACATTTCTTGACCTCCGGTATCCCAGATTGAAAGTCTTAGCGTTTCCGCCTCTGTAAATAGCTTTTTCGTCAAATTTTCGTTTAATTGTTCTTCTGTTAATGTTATTGTTTTTGTCAGCCATGATACACCCAATGTTGGTATATAGCTATGTATGAAAGTGTTTAATGTGAATCTTCTTGCTAAGCTTGTTTTTCCCACAAATGCTGATCCTACACAAATTATTTTTTGAAGCTGATTCATTTTTCTATCTCCACACTACTGTTAAAATATCTTGTACTAGACTTAACCCTAGCATTCTTTCCCATTCTCTTTTCATTATCGATGGTAATTTGTACGATACTATTTGTCTCAGACCCTCTTTGCCAAATAACTCTTCCAAATGTTCTATAATGTTTTTCATTAAGAGAATAAACTCTCTTTTTACTTCTGTTGTTGTACCCTTTTGGATATCAACTTCGCAAAAATCAAATCCTTCTTCTTCTTCAATCTTGAAATCTTCTTTCAGGTGGTAAGTATTCTTCTCAATATAATCTCTGAAATTCTCTATTATTGTTTCAATGGTTACTTCTTTTTCTGCTGCACTTTCTACTATATACATTCTTATTCCAAGCCAAAGAGAATTGAGTATATTTTCAAAAACTTCTATCATATTTCTTTTATCTATATCTTCTATGTGCAAATCTAAAACATTCCATAGCATAAAAGAGTGCGCTAAAGACTCTGAAACCTCTCTCCTCTTTATTCCTTCTAGTTCTAACAGAAACTCTTTTGTGCTTTCTTCATCTTTTATTTCAAAAGCGTTAAGAAATAGTTTCATGAAAAAGAATAATTGAGATGAAACCATGTCTGTTGAATAATTTGGTGGGCTTAAGAGAACAAATAGAAAGGAATACTTACTCATGAATAAAACTTTCGAGTTCTTAAATTTTAAAACTTGTAATTCATTAAGAGTTGGTTGTTCTTCTGTTTTTTTGTAAAATGAAAGCAACATTTGAATGATAGCATCTACTTCTGTTTCATCAGTATTTATCTTTAATGGCCTGCAGAATAAAACGTCCATTTCTTCCTTATTTATGATGTAGAATCCCATCATTATTCAATCAACTCTTCAAGTATAATTGTAAGAAAATTATCTCTTGATTATATATTTAAAATAACATATAGGCAACACTGAATTTCGAAAAATGAAAAAGAAGTGTGATGGTTTTACTTTAACGGGATTTAAGTATAACCTATTTTTGGACTAGATAGTTGACTTGGTCTCTTGAATCTCTCTGTAATTTTGTCATAATACTTTATAACATCTGGAGTAACTGTTGGATGAATTTTTTCCAATGCTTCACTGAAGTGTTTCATTGCTACTTTTTCAATATTGAAATCTTCTCGCAATGCGAGCATTCCTGCTTCTCTGCATAAAGCTTCAATATCACTTCCAACAAACCCTTCTGTTGTAGACGCCAAGTCCTTTATTACAACATCAGAAGCTAAAGGCATATCTTTAGTGTAAATTTTAAAAATTTCCAGCCTTCCTTTTTGATTTGGAGCTTTAACAAGAATTAATCTGTCAAATCTTCCTGGCCTTAATAGTGCTGGATCTACAATATCTGGTCTGTTTGTAGCAGCTATTACAATGATATCCTTTAGCTCTAGAAGCCCATCCAATTCTGTCAGCAGTTGGCTAATTACTCTTTCAGTGACATTGCTATCTGAAGACATTCCTCGAACAGGAGTTAAGGAATCAATTTCATCGAAAAATACTATAGATGGAGCAGCTAATCTGGCTTTTCGGAAGACTTCTCGTATAGCTTTTTCGCTTTCACCTACCCACTTAGAAAGCACCTCTGGTCCCTTAACTGAGATGAAATTAGCTTCAGATTCAGTTACAACAGCCTTAGCTAAGAGAGTTTTTCCACATCCAGGAGGACCATATAGTAAAATTCCTCTTGGAGGTTTAATTCCAACTCGCTTGAAAGCTTCAGGTTGAGTTAAAGGCCATTCGATTGCTTCGCGGATTTCAATAATAACCTGTTTCAAACCACCTACAGCAGTCCATGGTATGTTTGGTGATTCAACGAAAACCTCCCTAATAGCAGTGGGAGTTATTTCTTTTAAGGCTTGCAAGAAATCATCATGAGTTACTTCTAGTTGGTCTAGAATATCTGCTGGAATACTTTCTTCTTCTAGATTTACTGAAGGTAAAACACGTCGCAGAGTTTTCATTGCGGATTCTCTGGCAAGAGCCATCAAATCAGCACCAACGTAACCATGAGTTACATCAGAAAAAACTTTTAAATCAACATCTTGAGCTAATGGCATTCCTCGAGTATGAATAAGTAAAATTTCTTCTCTGCTATCCCTGTCTGGAACATGAATTTCTATTTCTCTATCAAATCTTCCAGGACGTCGAAGTGCAGGATCAACAGCATTAGGTCTGTTTGTTGCTCCGATTACAATTACTTGTCCCCTGGCAATCAATCCGTCCATTAGTGCCAGTAGCTGAGCTACAACTCTTCGTTCTACCTCACCAGTAACATCTTCTCTTTTAGGTGCAATAGCATCCAATTCATCAATAAACACAATGCTTGGAGAATTATCCTCTGCATCTTTGAAAATGCTCCTCAATCGCTGTTCAGATTCTCCATAGAATTTAGACATAATTTCGGGTCCATTAATAACTATGAAATGAGCTTCAGATTCATTAGCTACGGCTCTAGCTATCAGAGTTTTTCCACACCCGGGAGGACCATGAAGAAGAACACCCTTTGGAGGATCTATTCCTAATTTTTCGAATAATTGTGGAAATTTAAGTGGGAGTTCAACCATTTCTCTAATTTTTTGAATCTCCTGATGAAGACCACCGATGTCTTCATATGAAATACTAGGTGCGGTTTTTTCTCCGTCCATTATTGGTTTCTCTGCTACTTTTAGTTGTGTTCCTTCTGTAACAACAACGATGCCTGAAGGAACTGTACTGACTACATTAAATGGAATAGCTCTTCCAAGAATTGGAATTAATACTGTATCCTTTCTTGAAAGTGGCTGTCCAAGTAATTTCCTTTTTACAAAATTTTCAAAACTGAAATCTATATTAACAGACATTTGTTCTGGTGCTAAAGTTACTTGTCTTGCTACACTAACCTTAGCTTTCTTAACATCAACTTTATCTCCCAAAGATACACCCGCATTTCTACGAATGACGCCATCACATCTAACAATTTCCTTTTTCAAATCTTCTGGATAAGAAGGCCAAGCAACTGCAGTTGTAGATCTTTTTCCGATTATTTCAACAATATCTCCTGTAGAAACACCTATTTTTGACATTGCCATACTGTCTAATCTAACTTTACCTCTACCAACGTCTCTTTGCTTTGCTTCTGCTACTCTCAAAGTAATTTCTTTTTCGACCATTTGACACTCCTCAAACAGTGATAGCCATTATTTTACGCTTGTTTTCCGATTATCTTTGAGCTTTATAATGGTTTGTTTTCTGTCGTTCTATCACACTAATAACTTCAGAAAAATAATATATAAAGTGGTCTTAATTACTATGAAATTTAACTTATCTTAAGGTAAGAAAATTGCATTAAAATCTGAAGGTTAATTTTAATGCACCCTCTTTGCAAGCATCTATGCATTCACCGCAATTCGTACACATTTTATCAGTTACATCCTTGTCAAAAGATAAAATCGGAATTTGTACCGGGCATGCTTGCTCACAATCATTACACCCACCTATACAACGGTTTTTGTTCAAACGAATCCCTAAAAGACTAAATCTGCTGAAGAAACCTAAGATTGCTCCAGTTGGGCAGAACCATCTGCAATAAGCTCTGGGATATAATGTTATGAGAACTAGAACAACTAAGAATATGATTATTCTTAGGAAGAAGATAAATCTCCAATCACCCATTTCAGCACCAAGAGTAGTTCCCTGAATTCCCCATCGTAAATAGTAGTAGAGTGATGCAAAAAGTGTTGATGCAGGATCTATTGTGCTAAAAGGCATATCTTTTCCTGTTCCAAAAGCAGTTTTTGCTCCGCTTCTCATGTAAGTTAATCCTATTATAAAAGACATCAATAATACGAAAATCACAATACCAATTCCAATTCTGCTAAGGCTTTTGTTTGTAGGTCTCGAAACCTTCTTCTTTTTGATTGGAATTACTCTAAACATATCTTGAAATAATCCAAAAGGACAAACCCAACCACAAGTGGTTTTACCAAAAATGGTACCAAACAATACAAACACTGAAACTGCTAGGTATGGAAAAATCCAGAAGGTCATAGCATACTGTAATGCTTCAAAAGCATTCCATGTAGTACCAAATTGAGCTCCTGTAGGAAATTCAATTGGTAGAAGAACACTTACTCTTCCCAAACCAAAGATTGCTCCATTCAGTAAACCAAATGATATAATCTGAACAATTGTTCGGATAATCTTTATTCGGTGTTCACTTATTGGACGTAAAGCAGTAGTTATTTTTGTTTTGATCTCCTTTGTTGCCATAATATCACTCTTCCTTTTATCTTAAGCCCATGGACGTGGAAAACCCGCTACATATGTATTCAAGAAATCTTTTACTTGAGTTTCTGTAAAAGTATTAATTGTTTCATACAGATTTACCTGTTGATGTACAATTGCAATTAATAAGAAAATTATTCCTATTGAGAGGAAGAAAATTAGATATATTCGCGCTCGGGTATTCATGATGACTGATGACTTCAAAAAACTTACTTATTAAAAGTTTTACTTTTAGAAATCTATTTTCCTAAACCTATACTATTCACTTCGTAAATTGAGAACCTGACTAATAATCAGCGTAATTTTATCCTACATCAGAAAAAAACATCTTCTCGCAATCATAATGCATTTAAACCGTTGCAATAAAATATTAAACAGGAGTTCAAGTGAAATGTGGAAAGTTACACCTCTTAAGTCATGTATTCTAGCAATTTTAGAAAAACGAGGAGGAGTTCTTTTAGAGAATGATTTGGATAATCCTTTGAAAGAAATGTATGGTGATTTTAGTGAATCAGAATTAAACAAAGCACTAATGACACTCGAAAACCAAGGATTAGTTCATGTAAGCTGGATTTCAAAAACAAGAAGAAGAATACAAAAAATGACAAAAGATATGGGATTTCTAGCAGTTGGTGAAGACTAGTCTAGAAATGATTTTTCACTATATTATAGCAAACATTTACTTTGTATAAATCACGAGTTTTCTGTTTATTATATTGTGCTTTCTTCCTATCTGTACAGGTAGTTTTACATTGAATAATGTACTTTCAGTTTGAAGCTTTAAATTACATTTTATTGCGATTTTTTGAAAATCTGGATATATTGAATATTCTTGTGTATATCTATATTCAGGAATGATTAGGATAATCCTATGTCCAGTTTTTAGATATTCCACACTTCTTTGTAAAACCTTCGTATAGAGTTTTTCAAGCATGATCATTGTATCCTTAGCTTTTTCTTTGGTTGGTAAATCTTTGATAAAAGGACCAAGATATGGTTCAGTTACCAATCCTCCAATTTCAGTATCCATAACTTGGTTTAAATCTTGAGAATCAAGAAGATAAATTGACCACTTGTCTTTTACTTTCTCCTTAGAAGAATGTTGCATAGAAAAGTGATTTAGATTAGCTTTACTCGCTCTAACACATTTTGGATCTCTATCTATCCCTATTGCTTTCAAATCTTGTTTAAGCCCTTCCAGTAAAATTGTTCCTGTCCCACAAAATGGATCAAACAGAACATCGCCTTTCTCTATTTTCGAGAGATTCACTAAAGTTCTAGCTAATTTTATTGAAGTACCATGAGTGAAGAGACGAACTGGTCTTTCTTCATCCTGTTTTATATCCTTAAGTGGATTAGTTACCCACCTTACATGTCCAAGAAAAATTTTCGATTTAATAACCAAGCAAGTTATTTCAATTCCTCTTTTATGAAAATTATCTTTGAAAAATTGAAATGGAGATAATTCAGTTGTCTCTTTTTTTGGGGAACGGATTTTTGTTTCAATAAGTAAATCAGATGATGTTTGATATATAGATTTCTTGATCATACTATTGATTTGTTTTCTAATTTCATTTGTAGAAGTTTGGATGTTCATTGAGATCTTAATTTTCCGTGTTTTCTGAATTGGAAGAGTCTGAATCGTTTTTGTGAGATAAGCAGTAATTTTAGGTTTCAACTCATTTAAGTTTCGAACCTTCTCTTCAAGCTTTATGGAACCTGCTTTAATTATGCTTCCAGAATTTTCCAAAGATTTAATCAATTTAGCCTGATGTTCTTTACTTAGTTCCAGCAAAAGATATTTTCTCCATTCTTGAAACTTTAACTCCGTTATTGAAAATTCTTCCAATATCGATGATAGTTCCAGCTTTGACAGTTCACTGTTAGCTCCTAATTTTACAAAGGTATTGAAAGAGAGTGGCATTTTAATCATTAACCAAAAAAAGCATCCAGACTCTTCTGCTTAAGAGCTGTTTCTTGTCCTTTCTTTGCTTTTCGCAAAGTACTGACTACTCGTTCTTTGCTGAAACCTCTTTCTTCACACAAGAATTGGATGATACCATCCACATCAAGGGATTTGAAGTTTAAGCTGTAATCTTCAGTAACAACGGGATTAAGAAAAACATCTCGTATTTCCCCAAAATCCTCATCAATGATAATTTTTTCTTCTTTCTCTATAACATCTTCCAAACTACCATGTTCTTTTATGAGTTTGAAAGCGGTTTTAGGTCCTACTCCCTTAACACCCCCTGGATTAAAATCTGTACCAATCATAATAGACATATCAATTAGTTGCTCTCTAGTAATATCTAATACTCTTAATAACTCATTTTGATGAAATTCTTCAACATTAACCATAACAGTTCTTGTAGATCTTGGGAGTTTTCTTTGACCAGAAAGAGTTAGATTTCTTATTAGAACAGGAGAACCGAATAATAAACTGTCATAATCTTGGGATGCAACAGCCCATACTTTTTTCTGATATACAAGATGAGCTGCTTGAGCTTCACCTTCTTGAGGTGCTTCAATCACTGGGATACCCATCAACTCCAATAACTTTTTACTATCATCTATCATGTTTGTTGTTACAGCACTTGTTCTTTGTGCGACCACTCGTGCTCGTGCCATATCTCCTCGTTCTAATGCCTCTTCATATTCTTCTCTCGCTTTTCTTTTAACTTCAGCTCTTCGTTTTATTTCTTGTCTCTTTAGCACTGAAGGTTTTCCATCAAAAACATAAGCTAGCTGGATTCCTTTTTCAATAAGTCTAGCGTTTCTATACAACAAACCAGATAGATGGCTAGTCACAGTACCTTCAGAATCTGAGAGTAGACTGCCATCATAACCTCTGATAGAAGCTAGAAACTGGTATATGATATTATAGGCGTCAACTGCAAGTTTTTTTTGCCTAAGCTGATCCAACGCTATAGGAGTACCCTTGAACAACTCACTTATTTTTTTGACACCCATAAGCTAATCGACCCATCATTTGCTATATTTAATTTGAAATTAAAAACTTGTCTAAAACGAGAAAATCTACCCATATTTTCCAGTTAATGGTACAAAAGCTACTCCACCCATGCTTCTTTCACTAAAGTCATCTTCAGATTTCTTTTCAATAATTACTAACTCTTGGTAGAACGTTCTTCCAACTGGAATTATGAGCTTTCCTTTTATTTTGAGTTGTTCTAACAAAGGAGGAGGAATTCGTTTACTAGCTGCTGCTACTGATATTATATCATATGGTCCTTCGAGTGGATAACCTATCCCTCCATCTCCTTGAATAATAGTTACACGATCAGCATAGTCTGTTCGTTCAATATTATTCTTTGCAAACTCTACAAGTTCAGGAATTATCTCGACCGCGTAAACATGACCAGGATTGTCTACTCCTTCAGGTGCAATCATTTCTGCAAACATAGCAGCGTTATAACCACTTCCTGCTCCTACTTCAAGAATCTTGTGACCAATCTGTGGATCTGAGCATGAAGAAGAAATATAAATCATTACCATGTGAATAGCACTGATTGTCTGACTAGATAGAATTGGAAGAGGAGTATCAATGTAAGCCCTTTCCCTATATTTGTCGAGAACAAATTCTTCTCTAGGTACATTTAGAAAAGCTTGCTTCATTCGATCAGTGACATTTATCCTATGAGTACGTAATCTTGATAAAACGTCAATCTTTGTTTTCAGTAATTCTTCATCTCTAGACATATCTTTTCACAAAAATCTCTTTCAGATAGAGAGTCTATCTTTCAGACTTAATTAAATTTTGGTAAAACAATTAAGGATTTCACTTGTAAAGCTAATTTTGTGAGTTTTTATAATAAACTAAGATAGAAAAATAAGTTCTACATATTCTTTGGAGAGTATCATAAGTTTTTAAAAATAGATTACAATAAGTATATATCAGCCTTGATAATAAAAGTAAAAAACAGCAATAGATACAGTTACCTATTGAAAAGGAGAATTTCTAATGATATCAGGAAAACAATTTGAGGAAACTTTAAAGTCATTAGCGTCACATCCAGGAGTTAGAGGAGTTATAATAACAAGTAATGATGGTTTACCAATTTCAAGTACAGAGAATCTTAGCATGGAAATGCGAGAAAATGTATCTGCTCTGGTTGCCTCATTGGTTGGACGTGCAAAAGCAGTGGTTACAGAGCTAAACGAAGGAGATTTGAACTTCTTCACATTAGACACAAGCCAAGGGGAAATTCTTGTTGCCCCGGAAAATGATTATGTTTTAATTGTGTTAAGAGAGAAAAGATGAGAAACCACTTCATAGAATCAGAACAAGAAAAGAGATGAGGAGGACAAGATGAGGAAAGACGCTTCAGGAAAAATGCACTTTAAATTGGTCTTTGTTGGTCCAAGCTTATCAGGAAAAACTACGCTTCTAAAAAGACTACATACAGATGTTACAGGTATCAAGAAGGGTGGGTTAAATAGTATTGAAGATCCCTCAGGAAGAACTATTTATTTTGATTTCAGTCCATTTATGGCAACATCATCTGTTATTCTAGACATATATACAGTGGCAGGTCAAAGAAGGCATAGGCATCAACGTTCTCTTGTTCTAAAAGGCGTGGATGGTTTACTATTTGTTGCTGATTCATCTAGAGCAATGTTAGCTGATAACGTTGAGTCTGCTGAAGAGTTAAAGCGAGAATTGGGGGATAAAATTGGAGGAGAGATTCCTATAGTTATTTCCTTGAATAAAAGAGATGCACCTGATGCAATGCCAAAGAGGGAACTAGTAGATGCAATAGATCTGGGAACGAATATTCCTGTTTATGAAACAATTGCAATTGAAGGGATTGGAGTAAAGAGATGTTTTCAATCATTAGCAAGAGAAGTGCTTCTAAAGAAATTGTATGCTGTTGAACAATAAGAATACAATCTTCTAACTTTTGAAAAAAAAAGGAAAAAGAGAAGTGTAGGTAGCATAGTCACGAATTCTAAGAAAGATCAAAAATGTTAGCAGTTGAGAATGTTGCAAAAGCTGTTCGTTTCCTTATTGATCAAGAACATACATCCAATATAGATCATATCCTCTTGATGCATGAGTTATTCGCTCTGCAAAAACCTGAAACAGTTTTTGTAAAGGTCATTTCAAGACTCCTCCTAAACCGGCGTTGAAGGAATGGAGAAATATAATTCTTCATTGTAGCAAAACTGCATATCATGAAAAGATGAACTTTTCAAAATGGAACAGTTACCAGTTTTCTGGAACAGAGACATACAATGCTGTTAATCTGTTCAATGGAATCATCTCGTTGCTTAAGGGCACTCATTACTGAATCTGTCAGATGGGAGAAAACAGATTCTCGACCTCACACATCGAATCTAAAGAGACGATGCATTCATCGCAGAATCCTAAAGCCATTGGCTTAAGGGTTGGAAACATTTAAACAGTTTTAGCGGATAGTAGTCATTGGTTAGTATATCTCGAATACTGGTATAGCCATTCTTTGGTCTCAAAGCATATTGGATCAACTTTTTACCTATGTTTCTTGCTCCGTTTAAGTCAGCATTGAGTTCATAGTTGCAATCGTGGCAATTAAACTTTCCTTGTTTTGTACGTGTTGTGTTCAGTGAATTACACCTTGAACATCGTTTCGAGGTTTTACGTTCATTGATTGCTATCACTCGATAGGGTGCAAATCCATACTGTGAAAGTTTATGTTTAAGTTTAGTAATAAAGAGGTGATAACACCACTTATGTAGTTGACGACGTAAGGATTTGTTGCCACTTCCGCGTGGGTGACTTTTCTGAATATCTTTAGGATAGCCAATCGATACAAACAGATTATAACGCTTCTTCAACTGGAGAATGAAATCAACGAGTTGGTTAACTGCATACCCCAATTCTTGTTTTGTCATAGAACGAAGTTTTTTCCGTAAATTGGAAAGTTTAACGTTAAGCTGTTGAGTAGGTTGACTATTGTTGTTTCTTGTATCTAGCAATCTCTGAATATTACTAATCTGTTTTTCTAATCGCCACATCTTTGCTTGTCTTTCCTTATTGACGATGAAGCGGAGTCCATCCATGATTACTTTACCTGTAGGTGTAAGTAAAACTGCAACAGCTGTCTTCTTTATTCCCAGATCTACTCCCAACACAGCAGGGGGGTTAGTAGATTGATAAAGAGGGACAGAATATTGTTGGGTGAAATGTGCCAACCACTGTTGTTTTTGGGATTTGTATACTAGTTCTAACGTTTTAATGGTTTCTAGCATCAGCTTCTTTTTGTGATAAGGTGAATAAGCTAAAGGTAGCATAAGTTTCTTGTGGTTTCTTTTACCAGAGCGTTTCGTATCTAGAGAATCCCTCAATTCCAACCAAAGTTTAGAAACTGTGTTATTAGGAGTGGGTATCACTCGAAATGTACCTCTTTTTTCTAATCCTTTGAACTGAATTCTGGGAGTTTTCTTCTTGAATTGTGGTCTATTCAGTTCCCTTTTAGAAAGCTCAAGTTGTTTTTGATAGCTTTCATAAGTCCAGATAGCTCTATAACTACATTCTTGGAATTCATCATGGGAACAGCGTGGATAACGATTCTTCAAGTCGTGAGGAACGGTTGTTCGTAGCTTGTGTTGCGTTTTTTTAGATGTTGTTAAAGTCAATTTATCCAATAGGGATTTATTGATTTTACCATCTTTTCGCAATATTTTCTCCTCGTTGTGTTTGATAATTCGAAGGTAATCATTGCAGATTCTAGTATCTCTTTCGGTTATTCTTCTCAACCTTTCGCACTTTTCAGCAGTCATCAGTTCTGTCTTTATCCTGAGTTTAACAACCTCATAACCAGAAACTAATGGTACTTGATGAGTGCTTGTAACTTCTCGATTTTTCTCATCTTTCTTGAGTTTTTCTTTAAGTTCTTTTTGTTTATTTTCTTTTTCAATTTTCATGAGTTCAACTCCTAAAATTGTTAATATCAATAAACGCGAAACCATAATCGAATTAGCTTGAACCAATGGTTCCTCTTCTAGTCTATTATTTGAAACCAGTAGAGGAACCACTGATTGTACTCCGTGTATAATTGCTCCAGAAATTCAAATTAGATCTCAAAAGAACTACCTATACTCTTCTTGTCTTACCTCCTTATTCCTTTTTAGTAGATAAGTGAAGAATTACGGGTTTGGGTTTGCTACGAGCGTAATTCTTACCTATCTGCATACTAAAAGATACTTCACCCTAAAAACCCCAAGGAAATTTTATGACAAATCTTTGTTCATTAACTGATTAGTCAACTCTCTTTGAGCACAAAACAAACTTCGGTCATTATAGGTTAGTTTTTTTTCAGACATGACTTCCTTCAACAATTCTTCTAAAGAAATATCATATGTTCCAAGAATGGTTTGTTCTAATTCATACTTTGAATATCTCTTCATTATAATTGAACAAGCGAGTTGAGTATATTCGTATAACTGTGTATCACTCTTTCACATCTAGAAAGCAATTTGTTCAAACCATATTATAAATTGAATTTTCTCATAATCTGCTAAATAGTTGAGTTTTTAAAATAATTTAAGTAAATAAAATAAATGTTTTCTGCACAATTTTTATATAACTGAAAAATAATATTCGTTTTGGTATTTATAAAAACAAACATATAATTAAATACCAAAGGATAGGAGTTGAAGTAAAATGAATTCTAGAAAAATATATGTAACTATCAGTTTTTTATTTTTAGTTTTTTTAATAAGTAATATGAATAACGTTAATGCTGCAAAACAAGATGATAATGAAGGTCATACATTTGATTTTTCTCCTTATTATTATACTATTCAACCATCTTTTTATAATACAAGAGTGCCATATGGAGGTGGGACAGTTATACCAGGAATGAAATTAACATCGTATTTTAAAGTAGACCAAGAATTCCAAGATTATTTCTCAAAATGGTGGAGAGTTACCGCAGAGTATGTACATGAAATTGAAGAACGAAAAATAGGTGGATCAACTTCACATTATTTTACATATTACGGAGACTTTTATACAACTAATGTTGGAGGATACACATGGGTAGAGTTTGAGATTGATCCTGATACGCCAGATCCAGAGTGGGAATTCCATGTATTTAATCCTGACGGTAATTTACAACCTGAAACGCTTTATTATGTGTATTCTTATTGGACGGGGATGAATCCTTTGGAAGTTGGAACATATTCAAACTCACATTGGCTTACATCAGAAGTTGATGGTGTTATTGGAGGAGCGTGGGATTATGATCATCTTCTGCGTCGAACATTTACTTTCACCATCCATCCACATCAGGGAGGTGGAGGTGGAGGAGGTTTTAGCTCTGTTTCAAATAGTGATACTGAGATCCAATCAGAAAGTCTGCCTATTCCACTTTGTTCATTGAATTCTGAATATATAACAGATATTCAAATTCCACAAACTAACTTACTAATCACTATTAAACAAATATCAGATAAAGCATTTAAGATAATTACTCGATATGGTTTTCAATCAGATCAGGAGAGGATTAATTTCAACGATCTTTGCTTAAATAAGTTAAATGAAAAAATGGAAGAATCCCCATCAGCAAGGATGCTAGCCCTATTAAAGCTTGATGAATCATTAACTATTAATGATATGATAGATTTAGCTAATAAAAATGATTGGAAGATTAATGCTTTAAAACTGAAATATAAAGGTGAAAAAGGAGATTCTTATATACATTTTTCTTTATTCAATAATAAGATACCAGAGCATATTTTTAAAATAATGAATATTGATACTAAAAAAATTAAAGGAATATATGGAATAGAGGTTGAATCTTCTGTGGAAATACTTTATAACTACATACAAAATAACTCTAATACTATCAAAATCTACAATTTAGCTAGTTTATTTGCAGAAGAGTGGCTAGAAAATAATGGATATACTCCAGAAATTTTCACTCATATAGGTTGTTATGGTTAGGAGAATGACAAAAACAAATACACAAACAAAATCTGAAAAAAGAGTTCTTTTTAGACTATTTACAGAACCTTCCAAAAGCCAAATTTGGCTTAGTCTAATAAGTTACTCTATACTTAGTTTTTTGCTACTATCTTTCTTACTTACAGCACTTGAAAGTGCTTCTGATAAGGTTGAGGATTTCTTTAAAATTGCAGGTTATGAAATCTGGATAATATACATCTTAATTCCAATTTGTTTTGCAACAATTGTTTTTATAATATCTTATAAATTTGAAAAAATCAGATTGAAGCTATTCAAATTCTCTATAGCAGGATTAATGGGTTTTGGTCTAGGTTTAGGGCTTTCTACAATTTTATACACTACTGGTGTGCTAGCAATCAGATTTGGAACACTTATTGGATTCTTTATCATTCTTACATTTTCGTTGATTCTGGGAACAATTTCCCTTTTTTTTCCGTTAAACACAAAAAATGAATAACTTCAATTTTATTTTTTTTCATATTTAGTTTTGCTTCATCTAATGGCTTAAAAACCGTTTTCAACCAATTTAAAATATTCATTTGTCTTTTAGTAAAGAAGTATGGATACAAATTCCCGATCTTTTCTAAGCTTGGTTCATTATCTGTCTTTGAAACTAGTAGAGGATCCACTGGTCGTACAAGGTGTATAATTGCTTCAGGAATTCGAATAAGATCTCAAAAGAACTACCTATACTTTTTTCTTCACTCCTTTTTCCTTCTTAGGTGATAAGCGAAGAATTACGGGTTTGGGTTTGCTTATAGTGTAATTCTTGCCTATCTACATACTAGAACACACTTCACCCTAAAAACCCCAAGGAAATTTTATGACCAATCAACCTTCAAAGACTCGCGGAATTAATTAACAAGGATAAAAATAGTACAGAATCAATTTTAGAATATACTCTAGCAATATACCCAGAGATAGGAAAATATGATAGAGTCTCACAAATGCTTGTATTTGATAAACCAGATAAAGTTAAGAAGTTAGTAAAGAAGCCTAAAAAAAAAGTAAAGTGTCCTGATTGTAGTGTAGAAGTCAAATCTACCGCTGAGAAATGCCCTAATTGTGGAAAGAATTTTGATAGCTGTCCTATATGTAGAGGAATAATTACAACAGAAAAAACTAAAGCTTGTTCTTCTTGTGGTAGATTATTTCATAAGAATCATCTAGAAGAATGGATGAATACAAATAGAAACTGTCCAGTGTGTAAAGAAAAATTATAAAACATGATTCTTATCCCAATCTAACCTAGGTTTTACTTGGCATTAAGAGAATATGATCAATATTACTAGTCTCATCCTGATCAATAATGAAACGAACAGCTTTAGCAACATCCTCCACAGCTAACATCTTGGTTCTATCAACTTCCTTTCTATCAAACCATGGCGTATCAACAGAGCCAGGATTTATTGTTGCAGCTTTCACACCTGTTCCTTTCAATTCATCCCTTAAACACCAGATCATTGCTTGTACTGCATGTTTTGTTGCTGCATAAAGAGAGCATCGAGCTCCGGTCTTCAAGCCCAAGTCTGAAGATGTGACGATCACTTGTCCACTGTTTTGACCTTTAAGCAGAGGCAAGGTTTTATTCAACCAAAGAAATACTCCTCTAACATTGGTATTGAACTGTTTATCATACTGTTCTATTGTTAAATCTTCTAGATTTCCAAAATAACCTATACCTGCGTTTGCAAAAATAACATCAATACCCCCAAGTTTAGACTTAACATCACCTAATAGAGTATCAACATCCTCTTCATTTCCAACATCTCCAGTACCAAAATAAGCTTCACAGCCTAATTTTTCCAAAGTGTCACAAACATTTTTCAGTCGTCCTTCATTTCTTCCAGTAAGATAAAAACGATGACCACTTTTTGCCATTTCTAGTGCCACAGCTTCTCCTATCCCGCTGGAACCACCAGTAATAACAATTCTTAAAGAATCTTGGTTCTTTTGAGCATTCATATTTTGAAGATTTTGCACTACTTAATAATTTTTTAGGCTATTGTTTTTTGTATACAATTTCTCCTTCTACAATAGTCATGTCTACTGAAACATCAATTATTTGTTCTGGGGGAATAGTAAGAATATCATCACTTAAAACAACCATATCAGCTAACTTACCAATTTCGATTGACCCTAACATGTTCTCATCGAATGAATGGTAAGCTGCATAGATTGTATATAGCTTTAATGCTTCAATTACAGTTATCCTCTGACTCCTTCCAATTGGTTTTCCTAATTTAGTAGTTCTATTCACTAGTGCATGTATTGCCATGAGAGGATTAAAAGGTGCACAAGGGTGATCGGAATGGGCAGCTATTTTCACTCCAGCGTCCAAAAACGAACGAGCAGCAAACATTGACTCTAATCTTTTTTCTCCAAAAGCTGGTATTAGTTTATCACCATGATAATATGCGTAAGGACCAAAGATTGAAGGGAGTAAATCTAAATTCTTAATTCGTTTCACTATTTGGTCATTAATTACTGTACAATGAATGTCCCTATTTCGAGGATCTGAACGAGGATATATTTTTTGAAGCTCCTCCATTATATCTAGATACATTTCAATTGCTCTATCACCATTTGCATGAGCCGAGATTCTGTAACCTTTCTCATATACATCAGTTAGAAGCTCTCTTGCAATTTCCTTAGTTGTTGCCATTACTCCATAGAAGTCTGGTTTGTTCAGATAAGGTTCAGATACAGCAGCAGTTCTTGCTGAAATTGCTCCGTCAAAGAAAAACTTTATTCCACAAATTCGAAGCCAATCATCTCCAAGACCCCTATATATTCCCAGTTTATCTAGCTCTTCAAAGAGTTCTATTGTTATATCCATTCTTACTCTTATAGGTAATTTAATATCGTTTTTTAGATCAATAGCTGCTCTAATTTCATTATTCCCTACCAGATCATAGATACAGGTTAAACCAGCGGATGCACATTCATTCAGAATCTGATAAGCACCTTCATATGCTTGTTCTCTTGATGGTTCTGGAGAACCTTCTGATCTTAGAACATTGTAAGCTTCCTCATGAAGACCACCAGTCAGATCACCAGTTTTGGGATCTCTATCAAACTTCCCTCCAACAGGATCAGAAGTAGTTTTTGTAACATCAACATTACTGAAAGCTTTAGAATTTGCAATCCAGAAATGTCCGCCAACCGTTGTAACTATGATAGGATGATCAACTGATACTTCATCTAACTCCCATCGAGTAGGATGTCTTTTCTCCAGGAGTTTTGAGTCATCTTCTTGATAACCAAAAATCCACTCCCCAAGTGGTACCTTACTTGCCTTTTCTTTTAATTTGTGTTGAATGTCTGCGATTGAGGATACTCCTGCTTCTTCACTCAAATCTATATACAATTTTCTTGCTGATCCTTGTCGCATAAAATGACCATGGGAATCGATTAGTCCTGGAATCATGGTTTTTCCCTCAAGATCAATTAATTCTGTTTCATCTCCAATCAGATGATTCATATCTGAATTCTCCCCAACAGAGATTATTCTCCCAAATTTAACTGCTATTGCTTCGTTGATTGAATCTTTCGAATCCATTGAAATTATTTTACCATTTTTTATAACTAAATCTGCAAACATCATCAAATCACCATATGGTTACCAATAGTTCAATCCTACTAAGAATTACAGCCTAGTGCTTTATTAAGTTTATAACTCATTTATTTGTTTTTGACAGTAGAGAGACACAAAAAACAGTAAAAAATCTCTATGTAATCTAAACTTATTTTTTAATTTTTCTCTGCTTTAAATAATAAAATCTTTCCATCTTTTTGAAGTGGTGAAGAGCTATGGATAAGAAAGAAGAAGCTTCATGGGATAATGAGAAGATTGCTTCTAATGATGAAGAGATTTTTTACGAAGAACTCTGGGAAGCTGGAATCTTTGTTCTTACCAGTAACTTAGAAAACACAAAAATCAGATAATTTTTTTCAGTAAAAAAATATAAGCTGAAAAGCTTATGATGATTTCAATTTAAGTTTGATGCAATTTTATGATTGAGCTTCTAATCTTCTAGCAAACATCAGAAGTAAGATTGCAACAATTCCTCCCAAAAACCCTGTGTAGAAAGTTGTTCCAAAACCCCAATCAGTTCCTTCACTAGCCATAATACCGAATATTATTGCAGTTATTATTGTTAAAATCACAACTGCTATAGCAGCATAAAAAGCTCCTTTTTCCAAGTTTTCCTCTAGCTCACTATCAATCTTAAGAAAGGGATATAATTTTTGGAGTGAAACAAAAGCTACAAAGAGATAGAGTAGTCCCAGCACAACTAAGATTATTTTACCATACCATGGAGTATATTCTCCATAGAGAGCAAAATCATACCCCCAAGAGTAACCTGCATACCACCAACCAAATTCAGATGCAAAGAAAAGAATACCGCCTACAAGGCTAATCAAAAAAGCTCCTAAGTATAAAGCTGGTTTGGTATAAACAGGAGTTGTTTCTGTTGAATTCATGAAATAAGTTTCTGTAGCTTATTTAAAAGAATTATTGAGGGACAAATATCAATAGGATTTAGAACGAAAGTTTTATTAAAAATGTGAGGGGAGAGATTTCAAGGGGGCCTGTGGCTCAGATAGGTAGAGCAGCGGACTCTTAATCCGACGGTCGCCGGTTCAAAAATCTTGACTCGAGGGTCAATAACTGAAAATCCGGCCAGGCTCGCCACTTTATGATAAACTTGATCTTACTTCTTGTTCTAAAGTCATCAATTGCGCGTATTCCCTCTCCCATTCTTTGATAAGATGCTTCTCCCATGTATCAGTGTCGATGATTATTTTTATCATGTCTTCAAACTGTTTTCTTTCTTCAAAAACTTGGAAGGCTTCATCTATTGCCATATCATCTTTTCTAAGCCAATCATTGCACAAATTGGCGATAAATTCAGCAAACCTTTTGTAAGCTGTTCTGTGTTCTTTGTTCTGTGTAATTATGACAGCAAAAGCTTTCTGAATTCTCTTAACATAAATTATCAGGTTCTTACTTTCCAATTTTGTCAACTCACCTAACCCAATTGATTTTCCTAAATCTAAAATTGCAGCCATAAAGGCTGTAAAGAGTGTTGCATCATAGGGAAGTGTAAGAGTCAACATTAAGAATACGGGTTGTCCTGTATCTATAGTAATCAATAAGTCTACATCACTAATTACTAGTGGTTTATCGATGAGATCTTCTTCTACTGTTACATTTTTCGTGTTTTTCTCTGCAAGAGTTCTCTTATTTATTATCAAATTCAGATTACGCATAAAATGATATATTCTCTCTTTTTCGTTTTCAAGAAATTCTTCATCTTCAATCCATGCATGATCTTCTTGTAAAACTTGTAGTGGTTGAAAATTATCTCGAAAATTATTTTTTACTCTTCCAACTAAATTTTCGTATTTTCCTTTTTCTTTCACAATCGTAAGGATATATTCTCCTTTTGCTTCGCATACTATTTCATTATCTCCAAATTCGATAGATTCTGGTGATTTTTCTCCGAATTCACTTATTATAGATGTTACAGCTGTAATGTAACTTATAACCTCAACATTCTTCTCTTCGGCACCCCATTTTTCATCATAGATCCTATAGTATCTACATGAGCCATTTGTCTTTAGAACTAATATAGCTTTAATCAATGAGGTTTCACTTTTGCCCATTTTGTTTTAAGAACCTAGCTTCAATACAGAAAAAGAAGTCTTAAAAGGTTTCTTTCGGGGAAACTCATAATGCACATAGAATCGATAGGGATTAGAATAAGCTATTCGAAAGCTGAGCATCTGCGAAAATGGCTTAGTTCACATAATGCTATTAATCAATCTTTATCATTCATTAAAGAAGAGAACAGCTTGATAATTCCTCTGAATCTTTCAGAGGAAGAGGCTAGTAATTTGCTTTTGACTTACAGTGAAGATATGCAGTTTATTATCGGTATTTCCCAATTCGAAGAAAAAGATTACCATCCAAAAAATCTCTTTGAAGCTGTGCAAAAAGTCATCCCTTTAAACCAGCATAAGTACATACCTAAAGCATATGACATGATAGGAGACATAGTAATCGTTGACATACCAGAAGAAATCTCTGAACACAATAGTACTATAGGAAGTGCATTGCTTGATCTATTTCCTTCGATAATCTCTGTATACAGAAAAGCTTCTTCAGTTTCTGGAGAATATAGAACAAGAGAATTAGAATTAATAGCTGGAGAAGAAAAATGTGAGACAGTTCATTTGGAATACGGTATAAGAATTTCAGTCGATGTATGTGAAACCTATTTCAGTCCAAGATTAGGAGAAGAACACAAAAGAGTAGCTGATTCAGTTAAACAGAATGAATGCATAATAGATCTTTTTACAGGGGTTGGTTCATTCCCTCTGCATATAGCTAAAAATCTAGAATCTGTAGTTTATGCAATAGACATTAATAAAAATGCAATAGAATGTTTGGAAAAATCAATCCCAATGAATAAACTGAGAGGAACAATTCACCCAATACATGGTGACTGCAGAGAGGTAGTAAAATCAATTCCTAGAGCTAACAGAGTGATAATGAATCTACCTAGTAAATCACTAGAGTTTGTAGACATCGTTTGTGATATTCTGAAACCCAACGGGATTTTATATTTCTACTATTTTACTTCGGAAAAAAGTGCAAAAGAAGATATGATTAAAGAACTCAACAAAAAATTGACTAAATCTGGCTGGAAAATTAAAAAAACTTTAGATTTTAGGAAAGTAAGAGATAGTGCACCACGCGAGATTCAAGCTTGTTTGCAGGTTTCTATTGTTCCTTTATCTGAATTGTGATTTTCATTTTGCTACTTGGGTCTTTCATGCTTTTGATAATGTTATCATTAATATCTTTCGCAGCTTTATCAGATTTAATCATCAATGTTCGAGAACAGATGAAGTCGCTTTTTCTTATGATAAGGGCATGTTCATCAGATAATTCTAGCCTTGAATCTCCACAACCTTCGATAATATCAGTGTATATCCCCACTTGTAAATGTACCCATATTCTTACTTCTGTACTCCTTATTCTTTTCTTTAATTCCAAAGGAAAATTTATTAGATTACAAGAAGAATTTACACCCAAAATACAATCCCCTTTTGTAGTAATACTCTCATCTTTTGTGAATTCCAAGGTTGTTTTATGACTTGCGTTTATATTTGGGTGACCATTACAGAAAAAAACAAAAGTATCCATTTATCATCCTTCAAATTAACTTACTTAACAACGTTTCGCAGTAAAGTATATAGTCTCTTTCCTATATTCTTAAAAATAGTTGTAAAACATATATCATAGGTTGTTTTAATGTCGCTAGAAAAAAACTTGGATGAAGCATTAGAGTGGTTCAATGAAAGAATATCATCTAATGTCTCCAATTATAGAAACAACGCGATGAAACAAATAAGATCAATAAATGATAGAATCGAAGAACTGAAGACTGCAGCTCATCGATTTGATTACTCGGATCTAAAGGATCCTGATGTTTACCAAAATTATGCAACCACCATATATGATAAAACATTAGAAGTTTTTGAACAAATTCAAGCACCGGAAATTATAACGTATAATAATTTAGAGAATTTTGCTAGAGACACAAACAATAAAATCAATTCATATATGAATATACTGTCAAAATATCTATCTTGGCTAAAGAGAGATCGTTCTTACAAAACAAAAGTTAAGACACTAGATAGAGCTTTAACTAGACTAAAAGAAGAGCTCCAACTTTTTGAAAACAAAACTATGCTCTCCTATTCTGAAATTATAAATTTGGAAAAAGTTTGTGATGATATAACTTCTTTAATAGGATTAGGAGATAGAATCCAGTTCCTAGAAAAAGAGATTGATTCCCACAAAGATGATGTTGAAAAACTTACACAAACAATAGAAAAGAACGAAAAAGAATTAAGTGAATTCAAAAATCATCCTGGTTTTCAACAATTGGAAAAAAACAAGAAGGAACTGGATCATATTGAAATCTCCATTTCCAATAAATTGTCAGAAATTAAGAAATTAAGCAGTAAAGTTCTAAGAGCAGCGGATTCTAGAAAAATTGAACTCAATGAATATGATAAAGAACTAATGAAGAACTTGACAAAAGATCCACTTGGAGTATTTGTGAAGGAAAGTGAGGGGTATAGAGGAGTTAAATTAGTGCTCAATACATTAAGAGAAATCAGCAAAGAACCTGCAATTCAGATGAAGAAAGAAAAACTTCAAAGAGCTTATGAGAACATTGATGAAATACTAAATGATGAAATCTTGGAAATTCAGATAAGAGCTCAATTTTTGGTACAACAAAGTGAAGCAATTAATGACAAATTCAAAGAGATGCAATTAGATATCAAAATCAAAAAGCTTGAAGACGAAATAGATAATTTGAAAATAGATAGGAATCGTATAACCCTCTCACTTAGAAGAGAAAAGGAAGAAAAAGATAAAGAAATAGTTTCATTATCTAAATCAGTTGAAGAAAGAATTGAGGAATTTACAGGAAAAGTTGTGAAACTAAATCTATGAA
>JAGLTB010000074.1 GCA_023270155.1 Candidatus Heimdallarchaeota archaeon
ATATAATTATTAGCTTTTCTTCCTTTCCTTTCTAATTTTCTTTCTATTAATTATTTTTGAAGTTAAGATTAAGCAAAGAACAGCTATTATCGATGGATGTGTTGTTCTTGGTGTGTTTATACCTACTCTGTAACGTCTTGTTGAATCAAACTCCCTCCAAGCAGCTGTTATATTTCTATAGTATTTTGTCACATCGTCATAATAATAAAAAGCAGTATAGAGATAGATAGGATTGTGATCTACAGTATATTCTCCATCATGAATTATATGATTCATTTCTTCCCGATCTATTGCATAACAGATAGCTTTTCTTACTGCACAAGCTTCAGTGTAATTCTTACCATCGGGACCTTCTACCCAAATATTATTACTAGAACCACCTATAAATTCTCTCTCTAAGTTGAACGCTATTAAGTTCTTAACGTTGAGGATTTCTGTTTGAAATTCGAATCTAGGTTCTGCTTGCATATTTTTGCTCTCAAAGGGATATGTGGGAGTTTTGATTAAATCCAATTCTCCTGACTTAAATTTCGTTATTCTCTCTTCTTTATTTGGAATATCATAAATATTTACAGTTTCTACAAATGGAGTTCTTTCTTCTGTTCCATCTACTGCTCCAACACCGAACCAGAAAGGACTGCGGGTAAGTACAGAAGGAGAATGGTTATTGTAATAATCTAACATGAATTTTCCACATCCAAATGGAGTTGTTTCAAGACTTTTCCAATTAACCGTTTCTTTTATTGTTTCATTCAATCCTGCACACTTGATTCCTCCACTAGTATAGGTGATAGTATCATCAGTTGAATTAAGGAAAAACTCAGGTAAAATTACTAAATCCAAGAAATGAAAGAAATCGACATTTGCTTCATTTTCTACTGTTTCTGGATTATCGTCTACTTGCAAATGAAAAGTTAGGGGATCTGAAGGATCTAAGTAACAATTTGATAACCATCTGTATTTTTCTGATATCTCTGATACTAAAGGATTTGCAGCTGTTAGAAGTGTAAAAACTGCATCTTTTGCCGTAATTTGTTGATTTGACCCATCACTTACTTCCCCAGATTTGAGACCAGGAATTAAGATTCCAGCATCGGTAACTTCCCAAACACCGGGTGAAGATTCAGTTAATAGAGGTGCTGAACTAGCATTTCTATCTGTTACATAGAATGAAGGATTCCAATAAACATTATCTCTCAAATAGAATTTATAATTAGATTCTTCTGTTTCTTCCCAGTTACTAATTATACCTGTTGTTAATGGTGCATTATCAGGGGACCACTGAATTAAGGGTTCAGTGATTAAATCCCACTGTAGTAAGTTAAAATAATCATCAATACAATTTGAAGTCTCCGATTCGAATTCATTATGGGCTACATTAAACTCGTCCACTGATTCTTGACCTTCATGTAACCCACTGAAAGCCATATAAGGAGACGAATCGCTTAACCCCCATCTCATATCAAAACCTAATGCGTTTGACCATATAGCGGAATATATTCTAGGAGAAAATAAAGGTAAAATTGGAACTATATTTTTCATCATTAACTGTTGCCAGTCATAGTATAATTGTTGTCGTTCATCAAGATCAAATGTTGTTACTGCATCATTCTGCATCTGTTCACTTTCATTTTGATAAGGTATATCTGATTTCAAATTGAAAATATTCAGAGAACCAATCTCTGTGTATAACGCTCTCAAATCTGGACTGATTCCTCCTCCACTAAACGAACATATTGCTAGATCCCAATCTCTATTGATTTTAGGGTAGGTATTAGGTATATTACAATCATAATCAAAAACTTTAATTCTTGAATCAATATTTATTTCTCTAAGGTAATTAGCAATATACATTCCATAATCAAATGCATCTCCTGGTGTAACTAGAATAGTTAGTGTAAAAAACGATTCTGCTTGATTTATATTACATGCTTGTACTAAAGCTGTACTGAATAATAAAGCTATTATAACTCCACAGACAATTTCCTTTTTTATCATAGTTAAACCTAAACCACAGACTCAAGAAATTATATGCAGAAACACCTATAAACTTTCTTTCTGCTAAAACTAAAACTGTAAAGAGTTTTTCCCATATCAGCAATCTTTAAAATCATCCTTCTTTAAGATATTAATTGTAAATCCATTGGTGATTTTATGGCTAAGAAGAAATCCATCGAAGAGCTTGTTGCTGATATCAAAAACATCAACAAGAAGATACAAACCTTAGAGAAATTCATAAATGACGAAAAGAAGCAGAAAGAGACCAAATTTGGAAAAATAGATAAATCTTCCGAAAATCTCGATAATGCTATCAGAAGTTTGAAAATTGAAGTTCAAGCTTTGGAACCTCGTTTTGAGAATGATTTGGAAGAACAAAGTAAAAAACTCCAACAATCCATTGATGATTTCAGCACCTTTAAGCAAGAATTAGCTGAAGAAATGGAAAAAATCGAAGAAAAAGACAAAGCTCTGGAAGACCTTCGTTCTGAAGTTAAAGAAAAAGACATTATATTGAAAGAGAAAGAAAAAGAGCTTAAAAACCTGAAAGATCAATTTTCTGAATCTATTTCAAGACTTGCTAAACTTGAATCAGAGCATGAAGAACTAGAGAAAAAGTATGATCAAGCAAAGACTCTTGGAGAAGAACTCAAAACATCTCTAGATTCAACAGAGAAAGAGTATAAAGAGTTCAAAGATAAAGAAGAACCTGTCATGGCTCAAAATGAGAGCATTCGTAGAATACTAAACGTTACTGACCAAGGAAAAATCTATCTAGCACTTGTTGAAGCTTTCCCAAACAGTCTAACTATCGATGATTTATCTGATGTTTGTGATCTTACTGCTGTTCTCTTAAAGCCTTCACTACTCGCTATGGAAGAGATTGAAGTCATTGAGTTTAATCCAAGTACTAGAGAAGTTAAACTAGTTACTTACGACTAAACTTCTTTTTTCTTATTTATTCTACTTGTAGAGATCAACCATCGAATCAGGTATTTTCATGAAGATTACTGCTTCTATATTTGGTCCTACATGACAAAGAACACCTGGTCCTATTGGAGCTTGAGAATAGTACAAAGGATTTGTTTTTTCTTTCAATTTTTGTCCTAATTCTTCAAATTCTTTGTTATCTTCCCCATAGGCTACTCCCAATACAAAGTTTTTGTTTTTGTGGGCATACTGGATTACTAACTCTTTCATTTCTTCAAAACCTGCTTCGATTCCTTTAACTGATTTATAAGAATCTATTTCTCCTTCTTTGTTAAGAAAGAGTAAAGGTTTTTTATTTAATAGGGTACCAATCATATGTTTAGCTTTTCCAATTCTTCCTCCTTTAAGAAGGAAATCAAGGTTTTCTACAAAGAAATATAAACCAATATCCTTTTTTAATTCCATGATTTCTTCCACAACTTTGTCAAGATCCATTCCTTGCTCTCTACGAAGAGCTGCGTGATGTGCTAGGAAACCAGCACCATGAGTTACAGTCAAAGTGTCTATACACACAATCCTATCTTTCCCAGCTTGTTTGGATGCTATCACAGCATTTTGATAAGTTGCTGAAAGTTTGGTACTTACACCTAAGAAAAGTGCTTTGTCATATTTCTTCAAAATTTCTTCAAAAGCATTAATAAAATCTAGAGGTCTTGGTTGTGTTGTGGTTATTTTTTCCTCAGAAGTTACTAATTCATGAAGTAACTTTTCTCGTTTTATATCAACTCTATCTCGAAATTCATTATCTCCAATAACAACCCAAGCAGGAACTATGGTAAAATCATATTTATTCAATAATTCCTCTGGTAAATCTGAAGTAGAATCTACTACTATTGCGAAATTGCTTGTCACAGGTTGACCTAATTCTACTTATTTATAAACCTAATTTCATCTTATTGTGATAGAATATTAGCTAAAATATCTAAATAATTTGTGATAAAATAAACTCCAACTCATTTTTGCAAAATCTGTTCGGATAGAAAAAGTATTAAATAAACTCCCGACAAAAAAGGTAATATCATAGAACTCGTAAGAGTAATACAATTCCTTTTTAAGAGAAAAGGAAACTGTAAAATTGTACCAGACACGGTAAAATTGCACTAAGACTTAACTTACCAAGGTGTTATAATTGAAACTTGAAAACAATAAATTCTATGTTCTTGACGCAGGCCAAGATAAGTGGGTATTCATAAATAGAGCAGAAGCAATTTCTCAGATGAAACAAGTGGTTCAATCTGGAGATGGAGATAGTGCAAAATTGCTCAGCATTAATGCTGATGACGATAAATGGGAAATTGTTCAAGTTGATTGGAAGCAAATTGCTTTTGATTTAATAAAAGAGCAAGGGTGATATAGATGGAAATAGTTCATATTCCAATAAAGAAAATTAGTCCAAGTCCTTTCCAGCCAAGAGAGACTTTTGATAAGGATGAGTTAGAAGATCTTGCAGAATCAATAAGAGAATTCGACCTTCTCAATCCTATTCTAATTCGATCTACAGGAGATGACACATACCAGATTATTGCTGGTGAAAGACGTTGGAGAGCTGCTCAATTTGTTGGAATGAAAAAAATATATGCAATTGTAAAAGATATTGATGATAGTAGACAAAGAATAGAATCTCTGATAGAGAATATTCATAGAAAAGATTTATACATGATTGAAAAGGGAAGAGGTGTTCTTGAAATCTATAGAGCTGAAGGTATTATTCAAAGCCCTAAGAGTTTAGCAAATATTATTAATAGCATTCAACGTAAAAAATCCAGAAATCTGTCTCTAATCCCAACAGAAGAAAAAATAGATGAAATTTGCACTAAGATTCACATCAAACCAAATACTGTTCGTTTATGGTTAGAAGCTGCTTCTGTTGAACCAGAAATCATTCAAAAGGAATTGAAAAAAACACCAGAAGATCGTATCCCAGAGCGTGTTCTATCTCGTCTCTCTACCATTGCTGATCCTGATTTACAGAGGAGCACATATGCAAAGATAGTTGAATTAGACATGGGTAAAGATCAAGCAAGTAAGTTTGTATCCCAAATTAAGAAAATTCCTAGTGATGAAAGAGATGCTATTCTTACACAGGGAATTCCTGTTGAGGTTGTTGGAGATACAAAAGATGGTTATAGTATTGAAATCCCTAAGGATGCGATTGATACAGTAAAGAAAGCTGTTGCTGTGGGTAAGAAGAAATCTGCAGAAATCTTAACTAAACCCATTATAGAAGAAAGAGGAAGACATAGAAGAAATCTCCAAGCACATTCAAAAATTATAGAAATGCTAGATAATCTCTTTTGTCCTTGGTGTGGTAAACCTGCTTCAACTCATCTGAGATGGACATGTCATTCTGATGAAACATGGGAAGAAGCAAGAGAACAGGCAAAAGAAAACTACGATGACGCTTCAAAAAGGAAAGAAGTAAACGGTCGATTTATGCCTAAAAAGAAATAATCCCTTTTCCATTTTTTCTACTAGAAGAGAAAAAAACTTCTTATAGTCTTATTTTCTCCCTTTATTTGTGAAATCCCATATTCCTGAATCTGTTAGGTTTCAAGAAATCTCTATTTCCAAAGTTAAGATAAAGGATAATTTCTGGACTCCGAAATTGGAAATCAATGCATCTGCTGCAATATTTCATCAATGGGCTATGCTTGAAGAGACGAAATGTATAGATAATTTTCGCATTCTAACAGACAAAGAAGAGGGATTCAGGGAAGGTTTAGTTTATTGGGATTCGGATGCACATAAATGGTCCGAAGCAGCTGCCAGAATTTTAGTTCACTTTAAAGATAGGAATCTTGAGGATATTCTTAAGGAATACATTACTCTGATTGAAAAAACTCAAACAAAAGATGGATATATATTTACTTACAATCAGTTTAATTTCCCTAAGAAGCGATGGAAAAATCTACTAATAGAACACGAATTATATACTTTAGGCCATCTTATAGAAGCTGGGATAGCTCATCATGATATTGCTGGTAGAAAGAAATACCTGAATATCGCTGTAAAATCTGCTGATCTTCTTGTAGAAAGCTTTAGCGAATCAAATTCAAGAAAGATACCAGGGCATCAGGAAATAGAGCTTGCCTTGATTAAATTATACCGAAAAACCAAAAACGAAGCCTATCTCAATCTTGCGACAAATTTTATCGAAAAACGAGGTAGAAATCTATTTCATCCTTTCCAATTACTACGAGAGTATCTATCTTATTCTTTCAGAGAGAAGAAAGTAACAAAAAGAAGAAAATCATTTTACTCTGATAAAAGCTTGGAAAAAGATCGTTTACTATTTGATTTGGAATACCAGAGGGACACTAGTCTAACTCTGAAATACATACTATCAGCTCTTTCTGGACAATATTTCCAATATCAAAAACCTTTACGAAAAATGAAAAATCCTATAGGTCATAGTGTTCGATTTGGATATTATGCGACAGCAGCAGCATTGCTCTATCAAGAAACAGGAGATTCAACTTTACTTGCCCCTTTAGAAATGATGTGGGATAATATGGTGCAGAAAAGGATGAGTCTAACAGGAGGTATTGGTGCTCGAGCATTATTGGAAGGTTTTGGAAACGATTATGAGTTAGATAACCTACTCAGTTATAATGAAACATGTGCTGCAATAGGTTCAGTTTTTTGGAATTGGGAAATGTTACTCAGTACAGGAGATTCCAAGTATGCTGATTTAATTGAATGGCAATTATATAACGCAGTTTTACCAGGAATGTCTCTAGATGGAAAAACATATTCTTATTCGAATCCACTAGAATCCAGAGGAGGAGTTAAACGACGAGAATGGTATAAAACAGCTTGCTGTCCATCGAACATTTCAAGAACTTTAGCTCAGCTTGGCAAATTCATTTACACTTCTAAAGTAAATGAGGTATGGATTCATCAATACATTGGAAGCGATTTAGAATTAAAAATGGGAAGAAAAGCTGACAAACCAATTCAGATTACTATGAATTCGGAATTACCTTGGGAAGGTAATATTAGTATCAATATAAAAAACAAAGAAAAATATAGATTCACGCTGAATCTTAGGATTCCAAGTTGGACTAGAGATTGTGAAATCACCGTTAATGGTCAAAAGATAGAAATTGAAGAACCTCCAAAAGAGAATATTGCAACAGCTTCAGGTTATTCTCCCTATGATTCCTATTACATTTCTATTCAGAAGAGTTGGAAAGTTAATAACAAAATTGAAATTTATTTCCCTGTAAGAGTCAAACAGCAAATTTCTCATCCTAAAGTAAAGAACAACAGATCAAAAATCGCACTGACACGAGGACCATTAGTCTATTGTTTTGAGGGTATAGATAATCCTACACACAATATTCCTTCAGCTGAAATCAATCTTGATCAACCTTTTAAAATTGAACAAACTGAGATTCTAAATGGGATAATATCAATTCATGCAAAGGATTTTGGTTTCAATACTTTAACTGCTGTACCATATTACAGCTGGGCAAATCGAGGGGATTCACCTATGCAAATATGGATTGATGATTTCAAAAAATAAAGCACATTTTTCTCTTTCCATTAATTTTATAATTATTTTTTGTCTCCTTGTCTCCTTGTCTCCTTAAGTAGATGATTCAGCAGTTTAAAGTGCTTAATAGAAGGAAAAATTACGGGATTTATATAGTAAATTAAAGATAAGAAAACAGTGCAAGCTTTACGTGTTGAGTGTATAGAAGTAGACTATCACCCTACGTTAAGCAAACTGTGCCATCGAGTGAAAAATCTCTATAATCGAGCGAATTTTTTGATTAAAACCTCTCTGAAGAAAGAGAAAAAAGTACTATTCTACAATGAGCTGAACTCCTTACTTAAAGGGGAAGAGTGTTATAAAGTCCTACCAGCTCATACTTCCCAA